>VBPR01000182.1:828-5717 GCA_005877345.1 Nitrososphaerota archaeon | reverse complement strand
CCTCAAGCATTGGGTCTGCTTCTTGTTTCGTAATTTTCATTATGTCATATGAAGCAGGTGTTTTCTCTCCGTAAGCAACCTTCCGGGCTTCCCTGTGGTCAGGTAGATTCAACAACCTGAAAACTTCCATCAAAGTCACCTGCTTTACCTGCTTTCTCTGATACCAATACGTAATAATCGAAACAGTGACGGCAGCAGCTCCAACAATAAAAGTAATGGCTGCCTGACTTGTGAGTACAGCAACCCATTGCTTATATCCTACTGGTAGACATATCATAGACCCTCAAGTTACCTATTATCACCTTTTAAGGATAGTGCAAACCCATTGTGTAACACATGATATTAGGTAATTTCTGGGTTAACTCCCCTCCCCCGTTTAGTGTTTTAGATTTTAAATTGAATAATTGCCCATAACGTTCATGGGTCGAACAATACCTTCATTCAGAATTGCATCAGAAATAGAGATATTGAAATGGAGACCGTTTAGAAAATTGTATCGTAAGTGCGGTTCTAGTTTCACTGACTAGTCTATATGGTGTTATTGGATTTGCTTTGTTACTGCCCGCAGGTATTATCGCATGGAGAAAAAGGAATGAGCTTGTTGGAGCAACTTCGTCAACCTAATTTTTTATTTATTTGATATTGTATGCCTTTCAAACTGTTTTACTTAGTTCCATGATCCAATTAATAAATCAAATCAAGTTTAACTTCCTAATAAATATTAAAAAACTACAAACTGTACATGACAAACAATAAGATGTTCGCACTAGTCTTAGCACTAGCAATCTTTACAATGACGAGTGGTCTAATAGCAATGCAAATAACGGCTGTATTTGCTCAGGGTAATGTTACTCAAGCGGGAAATTAAACTGGTAACCAAACAGTAAGCCAGTCATCGGCAGCAAATTCATCAACTGCTCCGCCAACATCTGGGCAACAAGCAGGATCACCAGGATATTAAATAAACTGGGGATTAATAACAGCCCAAATTTTTTTTAGTTTCAAAGCTTATGAAATATAAAAATACTTTAGGCAACTAGTGGTAATGTGTGTTTAGCGATTGAACAAGAATCAATCCCATAGCCCACTAGTTGCGGTAATATTAGTCTGTTTATAACATAAATAAAAAGGAGTATGATGAAATGTTCTATAAAAAAGAAGGAAATTATTCTAAAAAAATACGATAAATATAAGATAAAAAAATTAACAACCGGTGGGAGTTGGAAACAAACGGAGAGAATCCCACCGGCCATTGAAAAATAGGTTCTGCTGTAATCAAATAAATGCTACTAAATATAAGAACCTGCCTTACCTAAGTTATCTCTGAAATAATTCTATTTTTCATTAATGCAGACCTGATATAATATCCAGTCTAGAATCCTTAGTTCACTATGCAATTTATCGGCTTTCAATATTGAATCGGTTTGATTTATTTTATCTATAATTTCGTTCATTTTAGATTCAATAAGGGGACAAGGTTGAATATCAGGATTCTTCATATTTTCTAGAACCCAGTTTATCAATTCAATCCTTTTTTGAAGATCTCGTTTGTATGTAGTCTCCTCTTTTTCTCGATCAATCCATGTCCTTGATTCTTCAATTTCTTTTAGTAATGTTTGTTGTACGCTTATACATTGAATTATCAACATGAGGATTTAATACAAGAGGTGCCTTAGAGAGAGGGAGAAGGCGCTTAGTCTTAGTCTTCCTTAAATCCAGAACATATACAACCTAAGTAAAAACATCTGTGGTCATTAGATCCAAAGATAAATTGATGGTATTTTTTTCTATGACTGCATTTGGAGCACGAGATGTCTTCGCTCATTTGGCCAAATCCTAATTATTCTTATACCTTTTAAATTATATTCTGAGATGTTTACAATCACAAGGCTTAACTTTGCAGTAATTGCCGCTTTTTTCCCCGTCTTTTAACACATGTTGTACTTCGACAAAAACATGTGAATTTTTTGTATGTCCACATGTTAGACAATATTCAGAAGCCATGAGATATTTTATTCAAGATAAGTTATAATTTTTCAAAATGCAAAGCACTTCTAAATATTCATATTTCGTTACCTCGATTATTAATTAGAGGCTATACGCTGGTCCTTTGCTGTAAAATTGAATTGCGTTATCAGTTAGTCAACAACAAGTAATAAAAACAGTTAGGAAAAAATGAATGATTCTCAAATTGTGTTTATTTGAGTTGCGACAATGTTTACCTTTGATAATCTGTTAAACTATCCCTGGCTGCGTTTTGATACGCCCTTGCATACTTTGAATTTAGCCGAGAGAATTCTATTGTATTATTTCTTGCATGCTGCATTGTTGTTCTCCAGGCTTCCATGCTGGCAAACATGAAGTTGTTTGCTAACCTTGTTGCTGCTATTGTACTATCTGTGATATTGCTGACTGCTCTTGTATAATTTTCTGTCATTCTATCCGGTGAGGCCCAGTATGACCAGTACGTATTCTGGACGTTTTCCATGTACGGCGCCCATAATGATTGGTACGAATTGATGACCTGTTTTTGCGAATCTAGAAAGTTTTCTGCAATATCTCTTGTGGCTTCAATGGATTCCTCTTGATATTCATTGATGGCCTTCGTAAATTGTGGAACCTGCTTTTTTGCTTCTTCTGTTGTCTTGCGTACTGATGATTTAGTTTCGTCCAAACTGATGTTAATGTCTTCCCTAACTTCTTTATTTTTTTCGGCCGCTAATCTTTCTATTTCCTTTTTCTCGGCTTCTGTTGGTAACGTTGTTTTTAGTTTTTCAGTTTCCTCTTCTTTATGCCTATTTGATGCCATGTACATTTGCTGGACAAAATATTATTTATAACTTAGATTACTAATGGTATCGCACCCTAAAGGTAAAATCTTAATTATTGTAAAACTACTTTTTTAATTTATTTTATATTGAAACCTTTTAGAGATAAACGACATGCATCTAACATATCTGAATTTATTGTTCTTTGCTTCACAACTTTATTTTATTTAAATTCGAATGCCTTCAGTGCTAACCTTAAACTATCTAACAAATCATCATAACTTGTTTGCTTCTTATCTAAATCCAATTAATTAGCGTAAGCAGTCCTTACAACTAGTAATTAACTTGTCATATTTTTCTGGAATTGCTAGATATTGTTTAGTTACTACTGCATGAAGATTTGAAAGCATGTTTTTATGTTCTGTACCGAAATTTACAGGCCTTATCTTAATGTTAGAATTATGACCAAAATATGTTGTAGATTCCCAATATAGGGACTCTCCGAACTTTATATTACATGGGTTTACAGAAGCACGACAATAATTGGCCGTTATTTTGCATCGGAGATTCTGTTTGCTTTAGTGGCCTTCTTCCCCTTAATATGTATGTCATTGACTCAGATAATTCTTTTATTATTTTCGATTTCGGAGCTCAGTCTTATTATTTATTTCATTTGTGATGTTTGTAATTCATCATTCCTATCCCGAATATTGTTCATGATTACATTTGTTATCTGTTCTGCTATTTCAGTCTGCACCTGTTCACTTAATTGCAATAATTGAGTTGTATGGGACCGCATCCAAATTCCCTGACTTAAAGCTGAATAACCCTGACGTGCCGATAAATCGTAGAAGAATTGTTGATTATTTGGGTATCTTCTTATCGCTTCTATAGTAGAGGAAACAGTAACAGCCATCAGCAGAGGATTGTTTTTTATTATTGATTTTGTCTCATTTGTAGATTCTTTTTTTATCCTTTGATATCCTTCTTGGTTATCAAAATCTTGGATGAAATTTTGCATATTTTTTATTTGGTAATCCAATACCGATAATTCAATTCTCTTCTTTTCAGATTCATTAATGTAGCATTCAATTGAGGACTTATAGTCCTCTATCTGATTTGCCATCAAATTCAGCTGTGAATGTAGGTTATATCTGTAAGATTCCAAATGACGAATCCAGTTACTTAATTTTATGTAATGATTCTGGAGATATGGTAACGCATTTCCGTATTTTACTGCATCCAAAATTTGTTCTACATTCATCCCAAAGCGATTCATTGAATTTATAATTTGCAAGAATGGACCTAAATTGCCGTTTATCTGATGGTATGCTTGGTTAAACTCATCTAATCCAATTAACTGGTAAAATTTTTTTTGTATTTGAAATACGAAATCGGGTTCTAGGTCTAATTCTATTGCTATATCAAGAGGTTTCCAGCCTTCCTTAAACAACTTTAAGGCCTGAGTTTCTTTACTTATTTGGCTGACACTTTTTGAGGCGTCATCACCAGAAAATTTTTTCTTAATACTAGAGATTGTATTGGGCGATACATGGCATTCCTTACAAATTTGGGTCCAACCATAACGACGGTCAAGCATATCAAGAACACATTCCTCCTTTTCTTCTGGAGTTTGCTCAAATGCGTTTACCATTAAATGTAATGACACGGCCTCCTAGATAGCTCTTTCTATTCTATCTCTGTAGTAAGGATATTACTACAACCTGCTATACATGCTACTACAAGCTGCTATTTCTTACTACAAACTACTATTAACTGAATTTGGAAAATATTGAGAACAGAGCGCTTATAGGTACCCAAAAATGTCAATGGAAAATAAAAGTTGCAAAAATGTTGAGTAACAATAGTCCGTTGTATTTTATTTTAGCTCAGTAACAATAGCCACTAAACAACAAAAATATTATGATGACTGTGATTAATAAAAACTGTGGAAATAATCGTACGACCGTTCTTGACAGAGCTTGATTATACAACTCTAAATAATTTAGGCAAGGATATATCAAGAGAATTTGAAAATATCCAAGTGACCCCGTTTTTCCTACAAATTCTAATTTTTCACAAGCAGTAAGTGATGGGTGGTTCATAATGCTTGAACCACTT
>VBPR01000182.1:0-813 GCA_005877345.1 Nitrososphaerota archaeon | reverse complement strand
TCAGCTGGGTGCAGGAACTACGGGAGAAAATACTGTACTAGATGTAAAGTATAATCTTATCGCTAAATAATCGCTAGCGGCCGTGCCCCTTTACCAGCAAGGTGCAAATCCTACTGGATATATTCTAGCGTCCTCAAATTAATATTTACAGGTTATAGCAAGATCGTAACAAGATGGTAAACTTTTAGAGAGAGTTTATTCTATGATATCAAATAAAGGAACCTTTACAATTTTTGAATATGAAAATTAAAAGTTACGATAAAGGTCGGGGTAAAGGTGGATAGCGACTACATAAAAATAAACACAGGAATTTCATTTCTTCTGCTATAAGTTCCTGCTTCGTTTTACAATTGCGTTTACGATATCTTTTTCCGTAATGATACCTATTATCTTCTCAGGAACGCTATCCTTGTCAGTTATAGGCAGTCTGCGAATATTCTTCTTACTCATAATTTCTATAGCTTTAGATAGAGTCATAGCACTGCTTCCCGTGACCAATGGGGATGACATAAATGGTCTTATTGGCACTTGGGGACTAAATAGCTCGATGGAACCTATTATTTTGACTACGTCCCTTTCGGTTATTATACCTACAGGAACAATCCCTCCACTTGTCCGCTTCACTATAACTACACAGCCAACATTATTTTCATACATACTCTTGCAAACGGACTGGACAGTAGATTCTATCTTGGCCGTAATCACCTTTTTAGTCATAAACTTTGCGGTAGGCAATGAATAAATGTCCATTATTAATACAAGCCTTATGTTTGTAATAGTGTTTTATATTTCAAAAGGGGCAATCTTGTTTCG
>VBPR01000181.1 GCA_005877345.1 Nitrososphaerota archaeon | reverse complement strand
CCTGAGCATAATTATCTTATGGAAAGATCCAAAGGTAGGCAAATAAACATTTTAAATTGGAGCAATGATCAGAACCTTGTTTGGTAACTCATTAATTGATTGACAGGAATATTGGAACCAGTTATTGGAGAGTCAAAAGACATCCGTGCGATTCTTCTTTACAGTAACAAAAATAATATAGACAGTAAGAACTAAGCAGTGCCGAATTATATTTTCTTATGATTTATGGATGTGGGCTTTAATTTTTTCTTGCATCTCAGGTTTGAGAACGTCCTCACGTGTGTATCCGTGGTCTTTTATGGCATGATCTATTAAATTGTTCATTAATTGTTCCTCTGTATCACCTTTTCCTACATAATCGCAGTCGACTCCAACTTCTCTACAAGATACTGATAACATTAAAAATTATAAAAAGAAATAGTATTTAAGTATATTCGACTAGCTTTTCTAAATTATTAGATTGATATGCATTGATATGTAGCAATTATTTCTGAATGTCGATTTTTGGGATAGAAAATTCTTATGTCAGACATGCGACAAAATTCGATTTTGTATATTCGAAGTTATACTAATACGTCGAGTTGTCAGAAATCATCCTTGGGCCTATCAATTGTTCGCTCTATATATTGTTAATATGGGAATCCTGCCAATTATCATTCATTGCTACCAAGTAATCGAGAACTGATCGTACGATCAAAAAGATATTAGGACTTATTCTGAAAGGAAGGTCTGCCACCCAAGAGCGAGCTTACAGTTGGTATCTCTTTAAGGGGAACATTAACTTTTACGATATTTGATAGTGGTTTTGACTTTGCTAAATCTGTGATTGTAAGATTTGCCACTATACTTTTCAGCGACTTGTCTTTAAATGTAGTCTTTATCGCTTCTGTACCACCACTACTCTTGGCAATAAATCCATTTGGAAATGATGTAGTTTTTATCAGTGTACCATTTGGAGCAAAGACCTTCATTACTGCATTTATTTTTTGATTTTTTAATGAATCGTCTTGAATAGTATATTTTATGTTTAGTTTAAGTTGATTTGCATCAGTATTTGTTAGAGGAGCAAACGTCGAATTAGCAATAGAAATAACTATTCCTTGCTTGTTTTGTGCAAAAATTAACGTGTTGCTTGCTATCGGATAGAAAACTACTATAGATGAAGTGAGGATCAATATAATCATAAATTTTGTTAATTTGAACATTGCTATTTTACCCCGCCAATAGTCATTTATTATCGTAAATAAAAAATCTTTCTTACTAGTACTTGATTTAATTGACAAAATCTACGTTATTGGCCGAAATTTAGTCACACTCCTAAAATAATCAAGTTTGTAGGTAGATTTCCTTAGATGCCGATCCCTCACGGCAATGCGTGGAACAAGCCTAACAGAAACCTCAAATATCTTAGGTAAAAAAGTAGCCAAAAAAGCAATTTAATCTCCAATACGTCACCGGTTTATCATAGTTGAATAATCCGAAGCAAAAGTTTCTACAACCCTACTCCACGCTATCGCCACATTTTGCGTATTATATCCTCCTCCACCGAGTCCAATAATTCTTCCATGAGAACTCTCATGAGCGATTCTATGCAGTACTTCAGCAGCATATTCGTGTGATTTTTCAGTATATCTCAAATGTGTTAATGGGTCCCCTGACAATCCGTCCGCTCCACACTGTAATATGATAAGCTCAAATTTCATAGAGCTAATAAAATTTTCAATTTTCATAAAGGCTGAATTAAAATCACGATCGGTTGCACTGGGATGTAGAGGCAAATTTAGCTTCGTGCCTTTACCGGACCCTAAACCGTTTTCTGATTCAAAGCCGGTCCCGGGATATAAGAATGAACCGTCCTCATGAATATCAGCTATTATTACATCAGGATCCTGTTCAAATTCGTAGTATACGCCATCTCCATGGTGAGCATCGATATCAACATACAATATTTTCTTTAAATTGTATTTCGTCCTAGCATACATTATTGCAATTCCTATGTCATTAAATACACAAAAACCTCCCGCTGCATTCCTTCTTGCGTGGTGCAGACCACCAATGGGATTAAATGCGTGAACAATTCCATTTGTTTTCTTAATTACTGTGTCAAGAGCCAATAATGTAGAACCTACCACATATAGGGAGGCCTCAAATACTCCTTTAAAGCAAGGCGTATCGCCTGAATCAAGATATCCAAATCCAGTTATTGAAGATTTTTTTACAAAATTGATATAGTCTTTGTCATGAAAAGAAGATATTGTGCTTTCATCCGCTAATACAGGAGAAAGTAGTTTCAAATTACCTGAGTCAATAGCGACTGATTGACTAAGCTTTGACCAAAATGCATCAAGTCTGCTAGAATTCAACGGATGTTTCTCGCCAAATGAATAATTTGACAGCTCCTTACCTATGATAACGGCCGTGTCGCACATTATCTGTCTATCCACCACTGCAATATTAGTAGATTGTCAGTATAATCCCGCTATATTTTCAAAAAAGACACTGTTCAGCATAAAAATAAAACGGGAAAAATAGGCCTTGATAAATTACTTGAGCATGATGAGATAAGATGTTCAGCGAAATCTTCAAATTTTCAAAAATGCTTTATAGTACAAATGCGATATTACTGTGGATAAAAATGTGCTACGATTTTGAAATACCCGAGAAGGTCAAACAAAAAAATAGAAATGTGTTAGATAAGGAAGATCAGGAAATTGAACTTGAAATAGAGCCGATGACGGTCTCAAATTAATACAATATTTTTTATTTATTTTCAATCACTAATGTAATCATTCAGGACTTAATTATGGCCAATTTATGGACTCCTTGTTAGGACCATAATCATGTTCAATTATCACTCTATTGAATGTAAGTCTGATTAGCGTTATCAAAGTTTTTAATTATTTCATAATTATTTTCAAATTTATCATAGCTTACATACCCTAATCTAGGAAAAATTTTCAAAGGATTTTCCGCCATAATCGTTACTGTGCGTTCTTCACCAAAGAATTTTTTACAAATTCGTCTAGAATTCCAAGACTATGGAGATACTCATGTAAAAGTACCGTAAATAAATAAGCGTTGTATTCATCATTGGAAGTTGAATATTTCTTTACCAAATCTAACACGAAACTATTCATGGCAATGACATTTGAACCCAATACGTGATAAGCCCCTACTCTTGTAGGCATTCCATGAAGCATCAGGCTCAAACCAGCTCGCTTCATTTCATATATTGAATTGACAGAAAACTTTACAAACTCAAACACTTCATTAAAGTCCTTCAAATATGATAACTTGTTATTATTACTGATTTGTTCTTCGGTTGAAATGCTTGACACTTATACTTACTTTATTCTCATTTGGGCCTATAAATCATGGGCCCACTTTTTTCTGTCATTGATGATGTTATGATGTTATTGATATCATTAGGAGTAAAATACAATACATTAGATTAAATAAGGAAATATGGTATATTTTCATGGTTGTTTTATTCCGTATTCTGTCTTGAATTCTAATTATACTAGTATGGCTTAAAGATCTCATCGATCATTTCGCCTACACGACGAGCCCAATGCTAAGCGGTGGTTCATTAGGTAGGTCCAACTGGAAGTTGTTGGTTCATCACATGCACCATGACACTATCATCATCTTCTCTATCAATCTCATCACGTACTGTCAACTTGAATTCATATGTAGCTTCCCCTGAGACGACCTCGGGCGCTATGAATGAAGCCCTAGATTAATCGTCATTATTAATTTCAAATGGTTCATTATTATTTTGTACCTTAGTACCATTAATTCTGACCAATTCCCATTCAAAGTCAACAAAACTTTTGAAACCGCCTCGACTTTCAGAACCATCTGGTTTTACTTCCTTATTTTCAAATACCTTAAAATCATCACCTGCATTAGCTCTAATCCTGGGATATTTTCCAGCCTCTGGTGTATCCAATGTTGAAATTTGTATTGTTATAAATACACTGGCAAAAACCAGCAAAACATGTACGAATTTGTTCATCCTCATAAAAACGCCGTATTTCATAAATAATCTTTTCTGTGAAATATTTCCCTAAAGCTATAGATTGTTTTAGGACTAGTATAATGCTATATGAGTAGTAGAGCCAAAAGAAACTCCAAAGAAAGATGAGTGTTCGATACTTTAATCTGGATCATGTCATTAGTATTTTTTTTCGTGTTTTTTTTGCCAATAATTTTGGTTAGCTCGCTAGAACTTATTTAGGACATTCTATGAAAAAAAGAATTAGAATGAATATTTTATTTTCCTTAAATACATAGCCAATTATTGAAAATCATGTAATCGTTTGTCTCTATGTAATTCTATTTTCTTCTTAACCTCGACTTTGTGTTTATTCAAGACGTGTTCATTAGCACAATTGTCATGCATTATACCAATATCGCAAAATTCACAGGATGTAACAAAGTCTTGATCACGTAATATTCTTTTACAAAATTTGCAAGTATCAGTTTCAATATCGTAGATTGAAAGAGGCTTTAACCAAGATTCACGCCAAAGCACTATTACCATTAACAAGGATTTTTGACATGTCATATTTATTCTCACTTGATATTAGAACATCCAATTCCTTTCTAGGGATGTAAACATATAGATATAGATTATCTGTTAGGGAATGATGAATTTACAAAATTATGATAATTACTATGGCGATTTAAAATTTTTTATTCACTCTTAAACTTAGAACTGTTTCTCTAATACGTAGTTAAGTAGCAGTTATCAATAATAAAACATGTAAAGTATTACTACAATAAAAAAAGAAAAAAAATTGTGGTGAATGCACTTAGTTACTGGCCATAATACTTCTCAATCATAGGAGCCAGGTTTGTCTTCACATTTCTCTACTTCATATCCGGCAAGATTATCTCCTCTATCGTGTGCCCTTTCAAAGCATTTTTGTGTTTTTTTATTCGCATCCTCATAGGTATTAGAATTCTTGAATTTCTTCCAGCTTATGTCATCATCATTTCCGTATCCGCCGGCATATACGCGTGCGTTACTGCTAGTAATACCAATCATTGCAACAGCAACGATTGTTCCCAACACTAGGAATGCTTTCATTGATTGTTTCTTGTTCATTATTTACTTTTAATTTAGAGATCAAATGACTAAAATTCATTATTCCATAAAATAATTAATAGCCATAATCTTACTAAATAATAGTAATCTCATAGGTTCGTTAAATTTATGATAACGAAATTTGGTCTGTTAATATGGTACAAATTAATTCACATACAACGAGTTTCCAAATGGTTAGCTTCAACGTGAAGCGTCTATTTTTTTGAATCTAAATATGCAATCATCTGGCCCCTAGCATAGCCTTTTCCAACCTTTGTAATTTTAATTCTTACTTTATCATCGGGTTTGGTCCCTCTTACAAAAGTAATCAGTCCTCTTATACGTGCGATGCCGGAATCACCGTTTCTACTCATATCCTGGATATTTACGTCATATTCATCACCAATTCTTACGGGATATTGAAAAGATGAATCGTATATAGATCTTTTTATAGACAAATCACTATTATGTTCCTGAATATTTTTAGCAACGGCATTCTTATTTCTATCATGTAAAGAGGCATCTTCAGAATCCAAACTTACATTAATTTGGTCCTTCACGTATTTCAATCTTTTATGTCCTATTTCATTATGAGTAAAAAGCTCGGATAAATTGAATCTATAAAATTCAGAAATAATAAAAGTAAATCTACAATCTACAATCCCTATTGACAGAATACTGGTTCCTAAAGTTCATCCATTGTAAATTTGTTATAACACATATTGCATCTAAATTTCTCATTCCCAGGATTACTTGATAGTACCTCAAGTTGACTCTTAGTCCTACATTTTGGACATTTGCCGTAAACAGTTTTTCTGGGTATGAAACTGATAGTATTACAATGCATATAAATATTCTACCATAGCAAATGCCAAAACAAGTTTCGGTATCAGAAGCTACAACATAGCATACCTTTACTATTTCAGAATATAATGCCATACCAAATAACCAAATAAATTCAATTAAAGTTCAGCTATTCCAATCCAAAAGCAATAATTTGCTATTAAATATTAAAGCCATTTTCGGTATTTCTAAAAGAACCTTTGGCGCTATTAAAATAGCTTCAGTTGAGAAAAAGGCAAATTTTAGAAGGCAGTAACTTTTTTGAGATTCTGCGGGTTAAACCTATTCCATAGAGTACCATATGTTGCCCCAAGGCTTTCCCAAAACATAACGATCGTTGTCGCACTACCAAGTCGAAACGCTTCAACCAAATTCATTGATATGGATATTTTGTCCGGATTTGGAGGCATGGCTAAATAAGATACAATCATGATAGCACCATATATTGTGCAGGCAATAGCAACCTTCTTGGATACTGTTTGATTTATTTTTTTAATGAAAGCAGTTACACCCAGTGCGCTAGCTCCTGAAATGACAAGAAATGCCACAAACAAGCCTTGCCGATAATATATCGTATCTGGGTCTCCAACGGCAGGTGGATTTGAGGGATATTTTAATGAAGGGACTATAAAGAGAACAAAACACATTATTGATGCTAAGAGTATTGCCTTCACTTTAACATTATTACCTGGTAACGAATTTCTTGAATAAGCAAACACTATCCCAAATAATGAGGATAGTGAAATCCCGTAAACAATTCCACCAACGATTTCGCCACTCTTTTGCCAAATCCTGTACCCAGCCATTTCATCCGTATTCACATTTTCGCCTGCTCTAATTTCATTTTGCGTTTCTAATTGGATAGCTTTATCAATATATGGTTCGACTACCCCGAGATTAACTATCCCAAGAATTGTCCCTGCGACGCCACCAGAAACAAGAGTAACGAGGAGGAAAGGTAATGATCTCATAGTTCATTATCCAGTGCTGTCAGTGACATGGAAATCCGGCGGCGTGTCTCATATCATGCACGAATTCGTGTAACCAATTGCTATCGAAGGCCTCTTTCCCTTCAACCAAACTAAAAAGTTGCCCTTGGTCAAATCCTACCGAAAATAATCCAAATAGCATCATTGCAGCCAGAATGCCTATCGCTACCTTGGGAATATCTGGTCGTTCTATTAATAACTGTCTCGTATATGACATTCTCATTCATTAATATTCCTAATGTATATAAATAATTGGTTGGTTTATCCAACGAGCCCGATTTTAACCTCTGAAATTCTATAAATTACACTACCAACTGTAATATCTCAAATGTAATGCACACCTATGTCAAGACTCTGCAAAAGGTAGCAAGTAGGATTGCACCAAGTCGAAGTCTTTCATTTGAGATAGTGCATGTATTGAAGACATTACAACTCATTCAAGAAAGAGGACATGTTAGTAGACATACTCTATGTAAAAAACTAGGTTTAGGGG
>VBPR01000127.1 GCA_005877345.1 Nitrososphaerota archaeon | reverse complement strand
GAAAAAAACTGCATTTATTATTAATACCTCAAGGGGTAAAGTCATAAACGAACAAGATCTGATTAACGCCCTAAGAAATAAGGTCATAGGAGGTGCTGGTTTAGATGTCTATGAAAGTGAACCTATTTCGAGATCTAATCCATTAACTCAATTTCCACAAACAGTATTGTTACCACATATTGGAAGTGCCTCATTTATGACCCGATCGAAGATGGCTGAAGTTGCAGCCAATAATATTGTAAACTTTTTTAATGGAAGAGGGATAGTTCACAAAATAAATTAGATTTAATATAGTTGCATCTGATAATATTGAAACTAGCAGCAAGTATTCAGATTTATACTCATCTATTAAAGATATATCAAAATTTAATTTTAGGATCATTATTCTTCGATTTCAGGCAAAAAGTAATTAATTTTTACCGATCGACATTTTTTTTCATTAGGAAAGAGTCCCCATCTAAGAACCCTTGTGCTTTCTATAGTCGGCCTTTTTCTCATGCTCTTCCCTAACATGATGGAGTCTGTCCTTCTCATGAATAAACTCCTTGCCACATTCTCGACATTTTATAGTTGGATGATGATGAATTTGTCTCATGTGAAGAATTAATTCCTCATTTGTCATGAATTTCAAGTGATCGATTTCGCAGACAAATTTTGTATGATGAGATAATTTCAGATTGTCAGCAAAATTTTCGAATATTGCACTACCTTCTTCATTGTGTACATTTCTTATATGTCTCTTTAACTTTTCCTTGTCCTCGAATTTCGTGTTACAATATTTACAGGTCAAAAGTTTAGGCTTATTATCAGTTTCATGGTGTCCGAACCATTTCATAAATAATTTACAAGGCAATCCCTTCATTAAAGTTATGCTGACTTTCTCACCAGATAGCTAACTTATTCTAAATTATTAAAATAATACTGGTTGGTATATGGTTAATAATATAAATTAGGATAATACTATTTCTATCCATTGTATTCCGGGTTTAAAGCGGTATCTAGTTTAATTATGGTAACAATTTTGAATATTCATGACATTCCTAAGGTTTACTAAGATACTTCAAGAAATACTTATCACGTAGTTTCTCTTAGTAGTTAAATGGTAATTTTTAAATCAAGTGTGACTATGCACAATACTTCAATAAGCTTGTCAATAGCAACATTTGTTGGCCTATTTATATCAGGTTTGCTGGTCTACTTATCAGTCACCAATCAGCACGATGCATACGCTCAATTATCTTCGTCTGATAATAACAAAACGTTGTTCGTGACAGGCTCTGCCACTACACAGATAAAACCTGATAAAGTTACTGTGTCACTAGGTGTGGAAACAACCAATACGAAGGCAAAGGCCGCGTTAGCCGCAAATTCTGAATTAATGAACAAGATCATCAGTGCTCTTAAAATAGCAGGTGTTAAGGATAACGAAACAAGTACGTCGTCATTCACCATATCTCCAAACCGTGACTACTCTATAGATAAGAACCAAGGCAAATTAATTGGTTTTACTGTAAGCAATTCTATACAGATAGACAGCAACAATGTAAATAACACATCAGAATGGATTGACATTGCAGTTTCGTCCGGTGCCAACAATGTAAATAGTGTCTATTTTAGTCTCTCAGATAAGAAACTTGATGATATTAGGAAGGAATTGGTAAAGGATGCTATTGATAATGCAAAAGAAAAGGCAGATATTGCTGCTTCAGCATTGGGACTCAAAATAGTAGGAATAAGGACAGTAAGTATTGATCAAGTAACACCCTTCTTTACAGGACCAACCCCGTATGGTGTCACATCACTCAAAAATGAACCATCCGCACCATCAACTCCAATATTGACAGGAGAACAACAAATATCGCAGGACGCTAATATCGTTTTTCTCGTGGAGTAATAAATTAACATACTTGTTTAGAGATAACTATGATAAGAATACAATAACAGAAGCAAGCCTAAATATATATACAATAGTCTACAACTTCTAACCTAATTAAGGATGTCATACTACAAAGCACCAGGTTTTCCGCGCTTTCCGGGCACTAATAAGATAAAAATTGCAGCAGCAGTTAGTAATTGTTGAAGCAGGTCATAGGGGTGTAGTGCTTTACCTTGGAGCAGTTGAAAATAGGGTATTAGGAGAAGGTGTACATTTCATTGCTCCTTTTCTAGAACAAGTCGTTCCAATGGAGGTAAGAACACAAAAGTTCCAGGCAGAAGCAAGTGCTGCATCAAATGATTTACAAGAAGTGCAGACTGTTATTGCATTAAACTATAGAATTGATCCAACGGAAGCAAACAAGATATATCAAATATTGGGTGTCAACTATGCAGACCGTGTAATATCTCCAACAATTCAAGAAGCCGTCAAAGCCAGCGTAGCCAAATTTAATGCAGAAGAATTAATCACAAAGAGAGCAACGGCAAAAAGTGTTATTGCTAATGCGATAAGAAGTACGCTTGCTGCAAATGATATTCAGTCACAAAATGTATTTATCACTGACTTTAAATTTTCGGAAGCTTTTGCTACACAAATAGAACAAAAAGTAGTAGCTTTTCAAAAATATCTTACTGAACTAAATAATCTAAGGTCTGTTTCGGTAGTTGCAAATCAATCCGTTGCCCAGGCTGAAGGACAAGCAAGAGCAACTGCTGCCAGGGCAACTGGTGAATCACAAGCAATAAAGATTATCACGAGTCAATTAAGAGAAAGTCCAGAATACCTCCAATGGCAAGCCATATCAAAATGGAATGGACAAATGCCGTATGCTCTCGGGAGCAGTGGCTTTCCATTCTTCCAGCTACCTTTGCCAAAGGCTCAAAACCAAACTCAATAATTTTCAAATTTTATTTTCTCATATCTTAATTGGTACAAATTCAATTTAGCATCGGTTTTAGACCCCTCAATTCTCTAATATTTTCAAGAAAGTAAAACTGAAAGTAAAAAATTTATTAGATGAATCGACAGTTCTCACCGCTTCCCTAGCTTTTTATTATGAACTCTTTTACCTTAACCCTGATGAAGAGAGTAAATTCGAACTAAATGAGTAACGATGAGTATGTCACATTATTTTGGTTGGCCGAATTATCTCTTTTTATCCAACTAGGTAATATTCAACGATTTGAGATTTTCATATGATTCTCTAAGTTTTAAATATAGATCCTTCATTGATGGTTCCAAGAGTGAATAAGACAGGTAGAAATCCTCAGCCTCACGTAAGTATCTTTTTATTTTGTTATTCACTAGCTTCCCACCTATCTTTGATATATTGTTGATGAATTTCATATTATTCTCTCTATCTACCAATTTTATGACTTTGATATCATAGTCAGCAGAGCTTAATCCTTTGCAATAATCATGGAATCTGGCCAACTGCCTTTGTTGATCATCGTCTCCAGGAAAGTTTTCAAGCGGTTTTATCTTTAGATCCATACAAATCTCATAGACCCTATTACCAAATCGATATTTGAGATATGCTTCAAAACCATATTCTTTAGTTTTATACAAATCAAGTATTCTGTTATTGTCTTCCATCACATCATGCAATATCGAAGAAACTATTTCAACACTAGTGATATTCCGATTAGCTGTTAGATAGTGTTTTACCACATCTCTTGTTACAGGCCAAATATGTGTTTCAAGAAATGGCGATTGATTGTCTTCTCGTTTGATCCCGCTATGTATCTCGGAGGATACATCCATTGCAGTAATAATATAATCATCAATTCTTATTCCGCTTTGAACAAGGAAATTTTTTAGATCTTCCCTCTTGAGAAAATCCTGATTCTTCATCAGTTTATACTTAACAGCTGCAATAACAAAAGGATTTCTTATTTCACAATATAAGAGGCTATGTCAAGATCTCACATCGGCGATGAAATATTTATTGGAGAACAAAAATTTGAAATAATCGAAAAAATTTTTCATATTAACTATTATTAATTTTCTAATTACCAGGTGATGTGTCTGTTATTTCTTGTTCATCCTATCAATTGCTCTCTTTTTCTCCTCATTCAATTCATCGAGTGAAACGCTATTTGCCAAAATGATAGTTTTACCACTTTCGTTGGTATCAGATTCAGTAAATATCGCTGCATATTCACATGATGACAGAACCTTAATGACCGAATCATCTTCAGGCAGCCTTAGTTCTAACTCTCTAAGTGGTATTATCGAACCATAATTATCAATATCAAGTTCAACAACTTTGACTTTATCTGCTATTATCTGTTGTATTTTCACTAGCAAAATACATCATATTATACATCACTCAGCTACTTAGATATTTTCACCTAGATTGCCCTCAAATCTAATAAAAAAAATAATATATCTCTACAAACCGTCGTCCAAGACATTTTCTGGCAATGCGAAAAAGTAAGTCTAATTAAATTATTTTAAATATTGTAATTTGGTAACCAACAAGATATAGATGACAAATTGAATTTCAAAATTTCTACAAAATCCTAATATTTGAGCGGAGTTATATATTTGTAAAGATATTCTTATTAATGATATTTGTTCTATAATACTAATGCTAAATAGTAATTTTGAACTGCATATTGAAGTACTAGTTCCTATAATTATAACTTTAAATACAGTATTTGTTTCTGGTTTCATCGATCTTGACTCTACTGGTATTATTATCTCAAATTCTATCAATATATATGAGGAAAAGAGGACAAAATCATTAAGACTACCCTCTAGCCATTGGTGTAGAAAATGCTCCTCAGATTCATTTTACCTAGAGGATACTATTGAAGTTACACCCTCCAGCAAACCAACATTGTGTGAAATATATGTATGTGACAGCTGTGGGCAGAAAATTGAACATTGGAAGTATTTTGAGGAATCTCGTTCACCTTGAACTTTTTTGATTGGTTTCATGTGAATAATGTGTAATATTATTATCATCAGGCTGGAAACAAGAGATCAAAGGAACAGTTATGAAGATAATATTAACAAAATAACATCCAATAACTAGCTTTCTAGGAGCTTTAATATTCTACTTACAAAGAAACTAGAACTTTAATCGCTGTTTCAAATCAACTATTGTATTATTCAATTGTTTATTAATTTGTTCATATGTTTCTATTTGCTTCTTCATTCTGGATAATTGTTCATTCAGCTCTTCCTGTTTCCACATGGTTTCAAAAATAGTAACATATGAAAGAACAGTTGATCTGATGGTAGAAAACAATGATAGGCCCATAGCCTCCTGAGGGGTATTTTTCGTATCATCTTTTAATTCAACGTACAATAGAAATTTTCTATCAACTAATAAAATAGAAGCTCTAATTCTTAATGCTTGTCCAAGGTTCATAATCTTAATATCCCATTCATCTCTCAATTTTTTTGAAATTTTATGTATATCATCATCAAACGGAGTAAGAATTCTTATTTTTAATTTACTATTATTTTTTCTCATTTCCTGTAATTTAGTCAGTATACCCAATCGTTCTTGTCTATGGAAAGCATTAGACGTTGAAAAGAGTCCCAAAATTTCACTCTCAGACGACCATGCTAACTTAGAACCTAACTCTTGTACTTGAACTGGATCCTTAATAATTTCAAAAGTTTCATTTTCATTTATATCCATCTTATTTTTCATTTTACCGAATTCTTGTTCCTTTAGCATAAGACTGGCCAAAATAGGATTGGAAATGTGTTGTTCATCATTACAAACAGAGGTTCTGAATTCATCGCCATATAAGCTGGCGAGTTTTTTAAACATGCTCATACATTCCCCTGAATTAAAAAAGTATTCGGAGCCATCTATTTTCTCCTGTATTGTATTATTTCCTTTAAAGGTTTTACCACATAATGCACAAGTAAGCCTATCATCAGGATTTTCTGCGTTCAGAATTTCGTTCAACTATCTATTAAATCTAGCAAAGTTATTTAAAAGTTTAATGAAATATTGAAAAAATAATAAAATATTCCTATAATTTATGTAAAAAACTCAATTAATCTTTTTGTAATATTTGCATTGCATCATTGAGAATACCACCTCTCAAGATTTCAAATCTTATGCAACAATTGAGGTCGACTAATGTTCTAAATTTTTTTACTAGATGATTTCAAAAAACTGACTATTCGTTGTAAGTATATTTCCATTCTCTTTACCACATGGCATTAGCCTCAATTCATGGAAGCGAACTGACTGTAAATCGACCAGTAAACAACCAAAATTATACTCTAGGACAAAGTTGGGGAGCTTTGAGAAAAGCTTGGAAAGGGTATCGAATTGCAAAGGTACAAAAAGACGATACCAAAATGACAGAGTATGCAAACAAGATTAGGAAAATTCAGGGCGAATTAAATATTGCCGTAGCGTCATTCCCTAATTTGGGAATTTCCTAACTTTTTTTTAGTGAATCAAAATATTTATTTAATTTTTCCTCCTTTATATTTAAATCAATGAAGTAGAAGGACCTTTATAGTCCTGGATACCACCGAA
The DNA here is from genome assembly GCA_005877345.1 of Nitrososphaerota archaeon. Classification (GTDB taxonomy): domain Archaea; phylum Thermoproteota; class Nitrososphaeria; order Nitrososphaerales; family Nitrososphaeraceae; genus TA-21. The sequence goes on along the minus strand of VBPR01000127.1, from coordinate 991 downwards.
GCCGAAAATTATTGATACCATGAATAGAAAATTGATATGAGGCTCAAATTAATGATCGAAATGTTTATTACAAATATACCTAGTCATGTACTAAAGCAGAGAAGTAACGATCTTCACGGTTGATTACTTCTTCTCTTCCGGTATAGACTTGTCCTCAACTAATATGTATTTTGATAGCACCTTATATGCCAAGAATACAAGTAAAGCAATAATAATAAATTCTATGATGTTTGAAATTAGATCACCGTACTTGAATTCAGAGGGCACACCGTATATACCTATGACAGTTGCAGACATATTATTAAGACTTCCGGGCAAGAATAGACCAATAGTAGGATCAATAATATCTTTAACAAATGAGGTTACCACTTTTGATACTGCCTGACCTATAACGAAAGCAATTGCTAATCCAATTATTCCAAAAGTTATAAGGAATGCGATATACTGTTCTTTGAATGATTTTTTCTTTGCGGGAGATTGCTCTGCCAATGTTACAAATTCGAAGTAATTTAAAGCATATAAAGATTTCATAAGTATCAAAAACAACGGTATGCAGCTGATGTGCAATTTGCCCTCGTAGCCTAGTCTCATATCTGATCAGATTTTTAACCGGCAGCTTTTCACAAATATTACAGACAATGCTGATACCACAACTAATAACCACAACGAATTACATTTATCAAGAGTTACATAGACATGGGTATTAATACACAAATTTTCTGGATTTCGCATTCTATTATTGTTTGAGTGCTTTTTATTGACCTTCAAGTAAAGAATCAATTTTATTGTTCAGGTCGAAAATTTTCTCCAGTAGTTTTTCATTATTTTCTTCGACTACTTTGATTTTCTCCAGTAGTTTTTCATTATAATTTTCTAATTGTTCAATGCGATTTAATGTATAATCCTGCTTATCAGAAGTCTTCTTTTGTCTATTGAAAATCCACCAACTAATTATTCCACCAATTATTGCACCAGCAATGATTCCTAGATA
>VBPR01000126.1 GCA_005877345.1 Nitrososphaerota archaeon | reverse complement strand
TATGAAGTTGAGATATCAGAAATAAGCAAAAGGGGCGATGGAATTGCTAGAATCCAAGGATTTGTAATCTTTGTTCAAGGTGCAAAAGCCGGACAGAAAACGAACATAAGAATTACCAGTATTGGAGACCGCTTTGCAAAAGCAGAAGTTGTGTGAATCAAAAAATAAGCTTACTATTGTTGCCATGCATTGAAGTCATAGGATTCAGTTGAAGCACTAGCTTTAGTATTGCAAGTATCTTCACATAATATGATTTTATGGTTCCCCGTAGATTTTTTTTAAGGAATGTATCTTATTAGTATCATAATTTCTAGAGTTTTTGCATTCACACTATTAGTTCCATGAACACGCTTAATTACCACAACGTCGTCAATCCTGATCAATGTCAATTAATACTCAGAAAATTAACGAGCTTGAACAGAGGATAAAAGATTTCCTGGTTAAAAATCGAAATTTCACTCAGCAGATAATAGACAACGTTATAGAGCGGGGTAAATCAGCTCTCGTAAAGAAGAATGCTGACGTAATTACTGCTACTGAATGTTTAGTAGTAAGCCGACTGTTATGCGATCTAAGTGCTCGCGACTGAATCAACCTTTTATAACTATATTTGTACGATTTCCAGTATAATACACCTCTTCCTAATTGAACGGGTTTCGGACAGACGAACATCGTTATCAAGAAAAGAAGAACTTAGCTCTCGGTAACCAACCGATATGGTTCCCGATAGGTCCAGACTTAGTAAATTCAACTTAGTTATTGTTATTGGTTTCAATTCGTAATAATGAAATAAGATATGTGAGTCTAAAAAGTGATAAATTGATTAACAAATCCATAGTCCACACCAGATGATAAATTGATTAACAAATCCAAAGTCCAAACCAATGTTGGTCCTTTATATAGACCAAACTTATATATCTAGATCTGACACTAATCTAATTATAAACCCAACCACCACGCTCCATGTTCAGATTTTCATAATCCGTGATTGTTCAGGAACATGAGTTGGCCCGATTCAGAAAAAAGATATACTTTATTCACATTTATAAAAAGTAATTTATTTACTTTAAACTATGGTTATTGAACTTGGACCGATTTTAGAGGATTTAGCCGTTGTCATGATTGTTGCATCGGTTATGGCGTTGGTATCTTACAAACTCAAGCAACCAATGGTAATAGGTTACATTGTCGCAGGAATGATAATTGGTCCGTATACTCCTCCTTTTAGTTTGGTATTAAACCCAGATATTCTGAATCTATTTGCCGAGATAGGGATAGTCTTACTTTTGTTTGTCGTAGGATTGGAATTTCCCATCGAAAAGCTAAAAAAAATAGGGAAAAAAGCGTTTGTAATTGCTCTTTCAGAAGCGTTGGGAACTTTTGCAATAGGATTGATAGTTTGTCAAAGTCTGAATTATTCGCTTTCTAACAGTCTTTTTCTGGCACTCGCAATTTCGGTAACGAGCACAGTTATTGTCATGAGAATTCTAGAAGAACTTGGCATGATAAAAGAAGAGGCGTCTTACATAATTCTAGGTGTAGCTGTGATTGAAGACATTATCATCATCTCTATGTTAGCAATATTGCAGTCTGTATCTTCTACTGGCGTAGTATCTGTACCAGACCTAGCTCTATCTATTGAAACCGTTCTTGCTTTCATTGGTGGAGTATTAGTGTTGGGTTCAAAAATAATACCAAAATTTGTTAACTATGTCGGGGCAACAAATCAACATGATGTGTTAATAGTAACGATTCTTGGTGTAGCGTTTGGACTATCATTTATTGCATATGAAATTGGTATATCTGTAGCTACGGGTGCATTTTTTGCAGGTGTATTGATTGCAGAATCAAAAGTGCATTCGGTTACAAAAGTTCTTACTAGTCCTATCAAGGATATGTTTGGAGCTCTATTTTTTATCTCCGTAGGTGCACTAATGGACATTACTCAGATACCTACCTTTATAATTCCTGCTATGATACTTATTGCAGTATCGCTAATTGCTAAGTTTTTCACAGTATTCCTGTCCTCAAAATCTCAAGGCTATAACACTCTGACTGCATTAAGGGCAGGTTTTGGATTGTCTTCTTCTGGTGGGGAGCTTGCGCTGGTTGTGGCCAAGGGAGGAACAGACATTGGTGGGGCTAGCTCGTTTTTATTACCTATGATAGGAACTATGACAATAATTACTACGTTTATGACACCAAATATAATTAAGTGGGGATGGAAATTTGCAAACATTTTCTCTAGTTCCAAAGAAGGAAACAGATTTTCCTTTCGCTTTAAAAGAGCTCCAAAGGAATGAAAAATAATAATAAGGTAACATGACCTATCTAAATTGATCTTAGTAATCCATCATTTTATCAACCGTCTCTTCTTTTTCTCCATGTCGATGACCATACAATTGCTCTATGCATATTGCAAATCCTACATGAGCGCAATCATCAGATTTACAAAAGTTACAAAACGGTATGCCATCGGTTAATTCTACATCGACTTCCTGAGACATAATGGTGTCATATACTATTGTATGTTTATCATTAATGAATTTAATCAAGACAATGGGATTAGCCGAAGAAAGTGATTTTTTATCTGTTGAATTCATCCATTTCATAAAAGCTTCTGTTCCGTCCTCTAATGTTTCACACTTTACTGTGTAGTTATTACCATCAGGAAGCTCTCTATTATTTTCTCGATTATTACTTATACCATTATCAGAATCATTATTCTCCTTCAATTACTCTTACCTTATTATGGCTCTTGTAATCTGATGTTACAATATAATATTTTAATTTAGCTAATCCTTTCTCCTAGAAGATGAATAATAAGGAATTTGCTTGTCTTAAACTAAATTAGAGTTTGGAATTGGCAACAGCTTAACACCAGTACATTTTATTTGTCTAATGTCAATTAATCTACAAATTACATCAAATTTGAATGACAAACCACATGTCGTGAATAACTTTAGTTATCGAGAGCAAACAGCCAGTAATAGGTAATAGAAACTTACTACATGAAGAGCATGGATTACTTGTAAGTAGAATAAATTTTTTCTACAATAGAGCGGCTTCATGTAGTTCATCCAATAAGGGAGTTAATGCAACAAGCGTTTCTTTTTCTCCAAGTATTATCTTAGAGTCGATTACAAGAGCAATTGAAAGCATTTCCCTGTCTTCCCTAGAAGTAAATACCGCATTTCCAATTATCGCAAATTTTCTATCATTCTGTACTAACCATTCCCTCCATACTTTGGTTCGTTGGAGATTTTGTTCCAGTGCGACAATAGTATATTCCAGGTCTATTCGTTCTTCCTTATCAAGTAGATTCAATTTTATCAAAGGAAGGAGAATATTCCCTCCTCTAACATTTTGATGTGACTGGTTCAGTTTTTCAATAATTTCATCTTCGTCCTCACTAGTTTCTACCAAATTGTAATTCGGAAAGAAATACGCTGCGAGATTTTTGTTCCAGTCATAGATCTTGTAAATCGTGTCATCATATTCCATTTTCCATTTAGATCTCTTATTTTGACTCCCATACATCTAACTATCAGTAAATTGACAGAATATATCTAAGTTGGTTTAGCAGACTTTTCAATAACAAAATATTGGATATCAATCATTGACCTAATCGCACTGATTACTTGCCGTATTCATCATGCCGTCGTACCCAAAATTGAGGGAATTCATGGCCGTCTTCATCCCGTCCCTTGGGTACGAGGTCGAGGTAATGATATGCGACGTTCAATACATCAATGCCCCGCGCATACGCGGAATAAGTATGAAACACATGGCCGGCAGTATCCTTGTAAAACACACTAACTCCCTCTCGCTCTGGACTGTGTGTATCTTGCAAATTATAATTATAGAAAGCTTTTTTCTCGCTCAATTCTTCTGGTGTAAACGATACATGATAATCAAAATTGAAATCATTATCATAAGAAGAAACCCACTTAAAATTCCAACCCATACGCTTCTTGTATTCGCCTATTTTGCTATAAGGTGCTTTAGAAACTGCTATCATGGTAACATCTCGTTGATTCAAATGGACAACTATTCCATTAAAATTGTCAGCCCAAAAAGAACAAGACGGACATCCTGCGTCCCAGTTAGGATCGAACATAAAGTGATAAACAATTAATTGACTCCTTCCATCAAAAAGTTCTGATAACGTTTGTTTTCCATTTGGTCCATCAAAGAGATATTCTTTATCGACTAAAACCCAAGGCATATCTCGTTGTTGTTGACCAAGTTTCTCCCGTAATAAAGTAAATTCTTTTTCCTTTTTGAGTAAAGCGCCACGAGCTGCTAACCATTCATCTTTTGAAACAATTTGATGATTGTCCAAGTGTCTCATTTACCTATCACTCCTTTAGTCATGAAGTTTAGAAATCTTGTGATAAACCAGGACCTTGCTTCGTTATGACTGATATACTGAGTTAAAATTAATTTATTATTTTCTTTGTCTAACTCTAGGTGCATATAATTAAGTAATTAGTTAATTATTTAAATGCTTATATTCAGATAAAATATTAAGGTTAACCAATCTTAGCATAGGGTAATAACATGGACATTCTAGTAGAAACCTGCTAAATAATAGGCAGAAAGAAATAGTTCTTACATTTTCATACCTCCACCTCCTGGTATATCAGCTTTTTTACCGATTTCAGATTTGCTTTCATTAAGGCCGTGATTTTTTTCATTGTGAGATATACCCATATTATCTGCAGTATTGCTTTCAGTATGCATAAACATCATACTATCGTATGGAATGATTAATCCCAGAATACTAGAGACGCCTAATATTATTAAGGCAATCCCAAAGCACCTTGCAACCCATATTCCTTTCTTCCACATTTTTTCTCCAAAAATTATTGCCGCAAACAAACTCATCAAAACAACGCTCATCCACCCCAATGCTACCATAATTAGAAAATAGGGCCAACAGCATCCAAGGCAATAAAGTCCATGATATGCGCCCATACTAATTGCACCTGCTGTCCCACTTTTCCATCTCTTCATAAAAAAACTGAGTGGAGATTCGCAATATCCAATGCATTTGTTCTTTATAGGAGTAAACTGATAAATACCAGATATAATCAGAATGCTTCCAAATATTATTGCCACATCATTATTTGAGTGGTTGTTCATAAGAAAATTCATAGGAACAGACCACCCTAATAGTAAACCTAGGCCTGTTAGCGCCCAAATTATGAGATACATTCCAACAAAGAGTATGATGTTAAAAGTATGCGAGAATCTTGTATGTATCGTTACTGCAAATAACTCTGACTGCTTATTAGTAATCAGTTTATTATAAAGCACAACCATTGGTATTATAGCCGGAAACATCATTGCAGCCATTCCTGCAGTCCAGCTTGCAATAAACAGTGAGATTAAAGTTGGATTGTAACCAATCATAATGTTCATCATGTCAGGCTGCATTGTTGAAAAATACCAAGACAATGCCGCAGTGAAAAAAAGCGAGAGTATAATTATTTTTTGTGGTTTATTCATACGATACCAAAATGATAGAAATAAGAACCTATTTTAATTCCTCTGGCTGACTCAATTCAGTAAAAGTTTTACGGTTCATATTTAAACCTAGAATAGAAACCATTCTTACCAGTAGTATCCCATTGAAATCCATGGTCATTATAGGAATATTTTGTAGAGTGGGCTATTACATGATCGTGTCCTGACTCCATGCCAAAGGGAGGATTTACAATTAAACTATCCTTATTAGGATCATTGCCCTTCATGGCCTCTATCTCTAAGGATAGATATTCTGGGATTTGCAGCCAACGACGTTTTCCTTCCATTCCAAAAGTTATCGGAGCAGATTTTATTCCAACCATTTCTCCGATAAATTGCGCCGCTACAGCAAAAAAACCTCCCGATTGGCCCGAAAATATATTTGATAAAGCATCAATTTGCTCTTGGTTTGCATTTTTATCGACGTAAAATGCTACCTTCATTTTAGGACCAGTAAACATATTGCCGGGAGCCACAAAAACAGCTACTGTATTTAACCCATCTAGGGGGATACTATCATAATGACCTTTTTCTATATGCCAAGCTACAGTAAGGTTACAGTATCCTTCATCAGGGTCTAGTAAAAAAATACAAGGGCATATTGTATCACAGTTACAACCTTCAAAATAATCTCCTTCAAGTTTCCAATCATGAGAATTATTGCTAGTCATTTAATTTCTAGTAATGAACTGTGATGTTTTTAGATATAAGGTTTACTTTGGTCATTCATTTATTTCTTTTCGATAATTAGTAATTTAGAGATAGATAAAAACCTCGTCGTGCAATAGGTTAAATTATTCGTGTAGGTTAAAAGGAAAAAGTTAAAGCTTAGCAATCGTTCTCTATATGAGAACCTAGTTTAGAATCGCTAGCGTCACGGGTACCTGTGGTCTAATAACTGCCATCTAAGATCCAAGGATTATTGGTAAGCCTTCCATTTAGGGAAGGAATCTCTTCTATGATATCCGTCCCATAATAATATCAATTGTAAGTTGTAATTGCCAAAGTATCATAGTGAATCTCTAAACGTCGAATTCAGACTTTAAAATCTTGAGAAAGAATGCTACATCCGCCGATAACATTGACAACAATTCAGAAAACTGTTTATATCTAAGGAGTAGCTCTCAATCTTATGTCTAATGCAAGCGGCAAGGAGGTAAGTTCATAGTATGAGTGAAGGCAGAGCTCAGACAAGTAAGCTTGACGAACTCAAGCTGCGGACTCAACAATTGGGAGAGGCATATCGCGATTTGTTTCCTAAAGTAGACCCTGCTTTTGTCTATGATCTGATTATACGAATTGTAATGAATCCGAAGGATAGTGCACCTATCTATACTGTGGAAGTTTTCACGAAAGAAGGAACAAATCCTGAAAAATCCAGGGAGCATATAATGCAAACTACTGGAACTGTTCCTTCAATTTACGACAACGGTACTCACTACGTTTCAACCCATCGTTTGACACTGGAAATTCTTAAAAAACTAAACGACATTGACTATGTTCTAGAAGTAATGGGTGACTATACTGGCAGTGCAAGCTCAATAGGCGCACGTCATGAGAAGGGCGATTGGAAGCGTATCAGAGATAGGTCCGATGAATGATTAAATTGTAGACCCAACCATACTTGATATAGTTAATACTATATACAAAACTTCTAACATTAAATATACCAAAGGTTTGATGTCATGGCTATCTATGATCCGGCATTAGTTTTTCCAGATTATTTATTCATCCAAAACTACTGTTAGTCACCACAAATCCTAGGAACGGAAACCTTTTTGAATAAATGTGGAGAAATCACCAAGCTTTTGGGATACTCGTTCGATCTAGATTGCGGGTCAGGGCCCATGACATTATCAACTGCATTCTTAAAATGTTTCAAGGATTACCATACCGCATAATTGATAAATACAATGCTCTTACCTATGGTTTTATGTAACTGTGCAGAAATAAAGCCTGTTTCGTTTTTGAACTTAGTAGCGTCTTCTTCCCACGCGTTTAAAAACTGTTCCACTTCATCAGACTTTACATTGAATTTATTTATTAAAATTACTGGTCCTATCACTTGGCTTTCCATCTGATCATTAAGAGTTACCCATTCATCCATTTCAACTAATTTTGCCTTAGCTCAATTTACTAATTTAAATATAAAAAGCTGTAAATTCCAATTCGGAAGCAAAGATCGGTTTGCTCAACCAAATTAATAATCGCAATAAGTCCTTTACTTACAATAGTCCTAGTAAATGTAATCCCTGAGAAGCAAAGCGTTAATCCGGAGGTTATTTGACATTAGGATGTAAGGGCATGGATCCATGAAAGTTAGAGTATATTTAGGAACCTGATATTCAATCCTATATCTTAACGAAGAATAAATTGAGTAGACAGGCACTAGATACTATCTATGATTTAGTTTGGGAATGCGAATTTAAGAATATTCTTAGTGTAGGTAAGATTTGGCTTAAATTTATTGAGGATGAGAAAAATCCATTTGGAATAACACTGAGAAGAAAAAGAAGTCATAACAAAATAGCCTCTGGAGATATCATTCAGATGGCTAATGATTTTTACATAGTACATAAAATTGGTGTCAGAAAATTACAGATAAATGATTAAATGATTAGCTATAACAAATATATCCAAAATTGGCTGAGTAAAATTGTCATTTCTTGGTAATTATAGGAAACCCGAATTGTTAAAATCATGGTTTGCCGCAAGCTTGAATGTATTATGAGATAGTTTGCAAAATATGTTTAATATTGACAGATACATATTGTAAGATGATGGGAGCGGTATTTAGACCAAAGGACTTGCGTAAGGGTTACAAGAAGATCACAGAGGATGCTATTAAGGATCTTAGTCCTGATACTAAAGATAGTGTGATTAAGCTTTTTGAATCTTGGGACGATATAAATTCAAGAGAAAAGTTGAAAGAGATTTTGGGTCAAGACAAAGCCGAACAGTTATTAAAAAAGATTAAACAGAAAAAAGTTGATCTAACTGATGAAGATCGAAGAGGATTAAACAGCATCTTAAGGGACTCCTTAACATTTGATTAAATACGCGTCGTTGCAACTAGTAATTTTTCATAGTACGATAAAAAAGAGACTATTTCGATACTCCGATGGGGCTTTGGATTCGAATCGTTAACAATATGATTCCCGATGGTAAATCAAGGTGTTAAAGTAAATCAACGTGTTAAAGTAACTCATATCTATACTGTTTATATGCTATTAAGCTCTTGTTACTAAAATTATTGGTAGAATGACTTTTTAGAAACTACGCACTAGAATTAAGTGGAGGTAGCGATGTTTAAAGTAATTGAAGGGAGAACATTCTCTAAAATACTAGTAGCCGTCTATGAACCAAGGAAGTTTGCAGAGGTGGCACTAAACTATGCCATAAAGGTAGCCCAAGATTATGATGCAAGACTGGTTATTCTGTATATCATTCGAGGTAACGCTAATTTACAAACTGTAAATCTTCCAAGTCATATAGTCCAGTTGAAAAAGGACGCACAATCATATCTTGTGAAAGTATCAGAAAAAATACAAAAAGAATGCAGTAAGGCAAAAACCATAAGAATCAAAACTGAAATTATTGCTTCAATTAGAATCGCTGATGCTATCGTAAGCTATGCCAAAGATACCCATATTGAATTAATCATAATCAGAACCAGAGGTAGGTCCAAACTTAAAAGTATAGTGCTTGGTAGTGTTGCCTCAGATGTTGTGAGACATGCGCATTGTCCAGTGTTGACAGTGAAGTAGATTAACACTTACAGCAGATTATGATATCCTCTCGCAGGTGGTAATTTGATAGGAACTCCTGAAAAGATAATTAAAGGTTTGAGTGAATATATCGACTTGGGAGTAACTCATTTTGTAATACATTTTAGGGAATTGAACAATTCAACACTAAAGTTCTTTAAATTAAAAGATTATAAATAAAATATAGCATCAAGTTATAGTAACAATTTAATTAGAGTTTGTGAAATAGTAACCTGCTTTAGTACTTAAACTAAGTTTGTTACCATTATATACAATTTGCAAAATAAAAGAATAAATAATTAAATCGTCCAAATAAGTAGGGGTGGTTAAAAATATTTGAAAGAAATAATATCTCAAATTTCAATTAAGGGAAAAATGATTAGACTAGTTAGAGGTGATATTACGGAAAGAAACGTAGATGTAATAGTAAATGCTGCAAATTCCTATTTGAGACATGGAGGAGGACTAGCGGCTGCCATTGTAAGAAAAGGGGGAAAAATAATCCAAGAGGAAAGTGACAAAATAGGTGTTGTCTCGGTTGGTAACGCTGTTATAACAGGTTCCGGAACCTTGCCATGTAAAGCAGTTATTCACGCAGTAGGACCAAAATTTGGAGAAGGAAAAGAGGATCAAAAGCTAAGATCAGCTATGAAAAATACTTTAATGCTTGTTCAAGCAAATGGATTCAAAAGTATATCTATTCCTGCCATAAGCTCAGGAATATTTGGTTTTCCTAAAGATAGATGTGCAAAGATATTGGTTAATGAATCAATAAGGTTTATTACAAACTCCAGCTCGAAACCAAGAGCTAGTTCTCTTCAAACTGTAGAGTTCTGTATTCTTGATGAGGAAACATTGGAACAGTTCAGGATGGAATTTGATAGTATGAAGGCTAGTTAAATGTTAAATTGACCAATAATATTACATAGAATGTTCTTTTAGAGTATATCCTTGCGAATCCATGTATTCTTCTCATTACGTTCTTAACTGGGCTGAAATAATTTTGACAAGAATATGATCAAGGTTCACGGATATGCAGCTGAGCAGGCTAAAGCACCCCTTGGTCCATACACTTTTGAAAGAAGGAATCCTGGAGAGAATGATGTGGTAATTGATATTCAATATTGTGGGGTCTGCCATACAGACATACACCAAGTGAATGATGAATGGGGAGGAAGGTCAACCTATCCTATGGTTCCAGGTCATGAGATCACAGGTTTAGTTACGGCAGTTGGAACAAAAGTGGATCGCTACAAAGTGGATGACAGAGTGGGCGTTGGTTGTTTTGTCGACTCTTGTCGAAAGTGCGCCCCTTGTCTTGAAGGAATGGAACAGTATTGCGTGGAGGGGCCAAACTTGACATACAATGGAGTTGAAAAAGATGGAAAAAGTAGAACTCAAGGAGGTTATTCCAACAAAATCGTAGTAGATGAAAATTACGTCCTTCAGATTCCTGACAACCTTCCTATGGATCGTGCAGCGCCGCTCCTCTGTGCTGGTATCACTATGTATTCTCCTCTTATGCATTGGAAAGCAGGTCCCGGAAAGAAAGTTGGTATAATTGGTCTGGGTGGATTGGGTCACATGGGAGTAAAAATAGCACATGCTTTAAATACCGATGTCAGCGTGTTAAGCCATTCACAAAAAAAACGGGATGAAGCCAAGAAGATGGGAGCAGATAAATTCTATAACACATCTGAAACTGACAATTTGAAGAATCTGGAGGGTTATTTTGATCTGATCATCAATACATTGTCAGTAGAAATTGATTGGAATCATTATCTGAATCTGTTAGCCCTTGACGGGACTATGGTCGTAGTAGGGATTCCCGAGAAGGAAACGCTACTTGGCGCATCATCGCTAATTAATCCTCGTCGCAATCTTGCAGGGTCTGTTATCGGGGGAATACGTGAGACCCAGGATATGCTTGATTTCTGTAATAAATATAACATTACAAGCGATATTGAGCTTATCCCAATTCAAAACGTCAATCAAGCTTACCCAAGGGTTGTTAATAGTGACATTCGCTATCGATTTGTTGTTGATACAAAGTCATTAAATGACCACACTTAGTAACAAAAATGGTAGTGCAATAGTTATAAATTGTATCAACATTTGGATAGGAATCGATAACAATATGGTTCCCGGATGGGCTCATAAAATAATGCTCCTCAATTTTACATCTGTAAAATTCTAGTTTTTGAATTTCCACTAATGTTCCTGTCGAATATTCAATCATAATCCATTGGGCTT
>VBPR01000125.1 GCA_005877345.1 Nitrososphaerota archaeon | reverse complement strand
TCATACTAAAATAGTTCATTTGATCGTACACGGACAACATGATTTGATAGGTACCGTAAAGCATAAACTTACCTCATTGGGTTTTACAGAGAATAATTTAGTTCCAGCTTACTCGAAAAAAACTGGCAATATTGGTGATTATGTTGCAATGGCTTGGCCCCCGATGCGTGCCACTGAAATAATTATTAATGAAATAACAGGAATAAACCAGGCACAAACAAACGATGATGTGATGGGAGTCTGGTCGAATATCGATCAAAAAGAGATCTCAAGAATTCCATTGTCATAAATAATTAAAAGTTGCTGTATCAAATATTTAGAGAAGTTTCCTATTTACATTCATAAAAATTTTGATTTGCTGTGTTAACACTTGATTACGAGAGAAAAAGAGTGCGATATACTTTTAGCCCTCAAGGCACCTAATTATAATGATGAAAAATAAAATTTGTTCCTTGTGCAATTCAGAGACTACCACCAGAGACTGTCCCAGTTGTAGAAAACCTGTATGTAAAGAATGCATGAAAAGCTTCCCATTCTCAGAAGATATTTGTATTGAATGCGCATCAAAGGTCAAAGCCGGACTTGGCGGCATGAGGAAGGACGAAGAAATTTTCTAGATGGATAAAAGGGTTTAAAGCTCTGAAACCAAATTATGCAATCTTGTTACCTTCTAAAATACTATTTAGATATATCTGCTTTCCTATACCCATGTGTAAACTTCGGATCATAAACTTTTGAGAATTCATAGCTACCTGGGTTAATGACATTTCCAACAATAATTATTGCAGTTTTGGTTATCTTGGCTTCCTTCACTTTGTCCGCAATATTGCCAAGGCTTCCAACTATTATTTTTTCATCTTCCCATGTGGCCTTGTATACAACAACAACAGGAGTCGAAGTTTGATAGGTTCCTCCTTTAAGTAACTCATCTACTATGTTTTTTATCAGATGAACACTTAGATAGAAAGCCATTGTGGCACCATGTCTAGCCAGGTTGGAAATGTTTTCTCTTTCCGGTACCGGAGTTCTAAGTTCGGCCCTTGTAATAATAAGCGTTTGAGTAATTCCCGGAAGAGTTAACTCTAAATTTAATGATGAGGCCGCACCTAAAATTGCAGTGATTCCTGGAACAACCTTGCAACTTATGCCATCTAAACTTAATTTATCAATTTGTTCTCTTATAGTGCTAAATAATGCAGGATCTCCATCATGAAAACGTATTGCAAGTTTTCCTTGTTTGGTGGAATCCCTTAAGATTTCATAAATCTTATTCCTGTCCAAAAGAGCTGCATCATGAAGGATTGCTTCTTTTTTAGCATATTCAAGTAATTTTGGATTGAGTAACGATCCTGAATAAACAATAACGTCTGCTTTTTCCAATAATTTTTTTGCTTTTAGGGTTATGAGCTCGGGATCACCTGGTCCCGAACCAACAAAGTAAATAGTGCTGGCTTCAATCATTTTTTCTGGCCACCATTATTGAAAAGTATTTTCCAGCTGGATTTTTTGTGTTTCGTAAATCTTTTAATTTCTTTGTTTCTAAAATTTCTTTGTCTATAGATACATCTTGAGCTATAGTAATGTTGGAATTATCACTAAAACCAGTTTCAGAGAGTATTTCAATCACACTATCAAAATAACGTCCATCTTTCAGAAAAATTATTGAATCACAGGATGCGACTGTATGCTTTATTTTGTCCAGATCGTAGCATGCAGGAACGATACCAAGAGTTTGATCACCTTCCACTAAGCTCATTTTTGCTTGAGCAGCGAATGCAAAGAAGGAAGGAACTCCAGGTATGATCTCGATATTTATATCATTGTAGTTTTCCTTCAATTCTTTGTGAATATAATTCCAGGTACTGTATAGAGATGGATCCCCTACAGTCAGATATACAGAATTCTTGCCAGAATGTACTGTATCTGCTATTATCCGGGAATTAGTTTTCCATTGTAATCTGAGGGATTCTTTGTCCTTTATCATTGGAAATATTAGGTCTGTGATCACAGTTCTTGATTCGTCTATGTATTTTTTGGCAATTGCTAGGGCTATACTGGGCTTGCCCTCCTTTGAGGTTGGGGTAAAGATGGCATCTGCTCTTTTGATTCTATCCACAGCTTTGAATGTAAGTAACTCCGGATCTCCAGGCCCACAACCTACACATGAAAGCTTCATGATTTGAGTTGTAAAAAATGTGTTATTTAAAGTAAAAAGAATCTGTATAGTAGTCGAATTCTAGGCTCATATACTGAGTGAATTAGAGTTATTGTTAAAAACAAAATCACTGTTTAGTAGCAGACAAAATCAATATGGGATTTCTAGAAATAAGCATTGTTCCACTTGACACGTCTTTGCCTTTTGATATTGTGACTTGGGTAACTTCAATTTCGAGCATTTTTTCCTTCTTTATGGTCCTCAAGGCCTTATACATTGTTTCGATAAGGATTGTGTCTATAACTAGTCTTCCACCCTTCTTCAGTCTAGATATGCAAAGCTCAATAATTTTTTCAGTTTTTCCTTTAGTTCCGCCGACAATAATTGCATCAACTGTAGGTAGTGATGGTAAGATCTCTTCGGCCTTGGAATAGATTAAATTTGCAGAAACACCAAATTTATCCAGATTTTTTTTTGTTAAATCGATAGCATTTTGATCCGAATCAATTGCATATACATTTTTAGAATTTACCATTAGACAAACCTCTACAGTAATGCTTCCACTACCACATCCTACGTCAATTACCGAATAGTCTTTTCTGAGGCGTAGTTTACTTAGGACGATTGAACGTATATCCTCTTTAGTTATTGGAACATTTTCTGAGCGTTCAAACAACTCATCTGGTATTCCCGGTGTAATATAGTCCCATATCATTATGCATAGTTAAAATGTTTTGAAATTAAATTCTTTTAGATTATTGCCTGCCAGTATATAGACCGGTATACGTAACAATTAAGAACATTATTACCAAAAAGATAAATGGAAAAATTCCATTGGTTGCAATTTTTTTCCTATCTTCAGTTTTTAATCCCAAACCAATTCTTTTTGCCATGACATACGATATAATATAGAAAAATAGAGCTACTATGAAGATTATTGAGGGAGAGTAAGGAACGACAGATGAGTTTGAATTCAAACCCATTGAATTAAAAATAAAACCCAGAATTATACCACAGATTACTCCTAAAAAGGCTCTCAAGTAGTATATCTTATCAAGTACATCCAATTGCTTTTTCCACATTGACTGCAGGTTTAATTCATTTAGATTGGCTATTTGAATTTTTAATTAATATTCATCCTAATCTAAACTCTTTTATATGGAACTGTCAGGAATCGAGCTGTATTATCTTGTAAACAAGATAAGCCCTAAAGTATCATCAGGTTATTATGTGAGTAATATTTCCTCAATTACAAAAAATTCAATTCTTTTGAAACTACATCATCCAGCAGAGCCCAATATCATGCTTATGGTGTCGACCAGAGGGATATGGTTTACAAATAAAAAATACAGACAAATAGAAGAAACCCAATTTGTCAAAGTATTAAGTCGGGAAATAGAAAGGGCAAAAATAAGCTCTGTATCGCAACCTGGAAGCGAGAGAATTTTTTTCCTTTATTTTGTAAATAGAGCTAATAAAGTAAGGAAATTGATAGTTGAAATTTTTGGAAAGGGCAATATCATTTTATGCGATGAATCAATGGAGATCCTTTGGATCCTGAATCCTATTGAAGTAAGGCACAGAACACTTAGGACTGGGTCCGAATATGTTCTGCCCCCTAAGAGAGGAGAAGATGTTCTGCAAATTTCTTTAGAGAGTATGAAGCAAAACGCAAGTCTACAACCTAACAATACTGAAGTGATAAGATGGTTGGGCAATTGTACATCTTTACCAAGGAAATATCTTGAAGAAATCTTATTGCAATCGGAAATTAATACAAAGTACGCGAACCTTCTTAGCGATAATGATATTGAAATTATTTATGAAAAAACTACTGAAATAACCAATAAAATCATTAATGAAAAAAATCATGAACCATCAATTATTCTAGACAAAGTGGGCTTAGCAGTAGATACATCGCCTATTCCCATGTCAAAAGAGGCTAACGTGAAGAAAGTGGAGACATACATGGATGGGATAGACCAAGTACTGAGCAATGAGATACTTACCATCGGAAGGAATCTGAAAACAGAAAAAGCAAACAGAAAAATTTTGGAACTAGAGCATGATTTAGAAGAACAGAACAAAGCAAAAATGCAAGTAATTTCTAAATCAAAAAGTCTCAGAAATCTAGCTCATGAACTAATGAAACTTTCATATATCGGTATCCAAGATATGAACGATAATAAAGTTAACAGTCTTTTGCAAAGTAATGATTCTAAAATTGTTCACGAAAATGGTTTAACTTATTTAGACCTGTTCAATGAAAGAGTAAAGTTAGAATCAAGCATCCCCAGATTTTCATCACTATTATTTTCCAGGGCAAAAGAATTAGAACGTGGCGCTATCAATATAGATAAAGCGAGTGAAGAACTCAAATCAAGAACTGAAAGAATACAGAATCAAACACAAAAAATTCGTGAAAAAATTCAATTCAATATGTTGGAATCAAAACACTGGTATGAGAGGTATCGTTGGTTCGTGACTACTGACGGCCATTTAGTAATTGGTGGTAGAGATG
>VBPR01000124.1 GCA_005877345.1 Nitrososphaerota archaeon | reverse complement strand
TATTGCAAAGGAGAAACAAATTATAAAATAAATCATACCAATTTTTTTACTCATTATTAAAGATAAAGATAATTATTTAATAAACCTTACAATATCGGATCCACTAAAATTTTTTCTTATATAATATCGTAATTTTAAAAATCATAGCAGTTCAAATCAATTTTTGATTTTTGAGGCATAAGTCTGGCCATACGCTCATATTTCCATGTTGAGGACAGCAGTGAGTACGTCATCATTGAACGGTATAAATGATACGAATTTAGATTCTATTCGCTATAATTTTCAAATTTAAATGATTACCGAATCAAATGAATAAATTATCAAACAAACATTTTTCCATCATTAAGTTTCTATATCTTTAATAAGCAAATTTAATAATCATCTATATGTATGAGTCTGGGAGTTCCCGTATTGCTCTATTTTCAATGATCTCTGTTAGTATGATATTGATGGGATTGATGGGAGCTGCTATATTACATTCAGGCTTTTCACAAATCCCTAACCCGTTTTCTGTAACTTCTTTGATTGTAGGAAAAGATAAACCACTCTCTATGGCATTCGATCAAAAAACAAATAAAATCTACGGAATATTTGCAACAGGTACTGGAGAAAAGAATCTAATTTATGTTATCGACACCGCTCAAAATAAAGTCATTGACACCATTAAGATTGGATCACAAAAAAACGATTTTCTATCCGATATTGCAATAGATCCTACTAGAGGAGTTATCTATGCAACAGGTCAGCATCTAGTTAATGAAAATGACACTACTGTTGCATATGATACATTATATGTAATCAATTCGACTAATAATAAATTCAAGACAATTCAATTGTACGGTGAAACTGAAGAAGGTAAAGAAGGAGGTTTAGCGGGCATTTCTGTTAATCCTGTTACCAACACGATATACATTGGTTCATTATATCCGGAGGGAGGAAAGCCTGGGATGTATGTAATTGACGGAAATACATTACAACCTGTCCATATAGATAAATGGCAGTATGGAATAAAAGATATTAAATTAGATCCTAAATCTAATTTACTATATGCTGGTGCAAAGTACGACAACATCATTTCAATAATAAATCAATCTAATAATGAAATAGTTTCTAATATAACAGCAGAAAGTCCAATAGCAATAGCGCTCAACAACGAAAAGAAGATATTATACGAAGCAGGCAGTGATGGAAAAGTCAATGTTTTTGATCTTACAAATAACAAAAATATATCAAGTATACAGGGAGAATTTGTAAAAAAAATCTTGTACAACCCAAATGACAAATTACTCTATTTAATTGATCAAAATTTGACTAACATTTTGTCTAAAAATTCAAACTCTACCAAAAGTATTGCTATAGCAGTAAATATGACGAACAATATCCTAAATAAATTTGAAACGAATTTCATAGTTGATAATATTATCATCAATCCCTCAACTGACCAGGCATATCTTTTAGGATACGATGGAAAGAATTCAAAATTATTTATTGTAAAATCACATTAATTTATCCAAACCCTATTGTCCAAAAATCATTCAAATGGCAATTGCTCTCGAAACTTGAATTCATAATTCCTAAGACAAAATCAAGTAGAAAATGTATTCAATATCAAGAAGAAGGATGATTTCTAATAGAACTATTTTTGTCCATGCAGATCATGTGCTGATGGTATCATAAAGATATACTATGATAGCTTTGATTAATATAATGAAATTAAATGCAAAAAACTTACTTTTGTTTTGAATGTGGGACAAATGTTCTTGAAGACAAAATGGAAAATAGAATCGCGGATTGGTTTGGTATCTGTAAACGGTGTAATAGGAATAAAACATTTTCAGTTAATTAAATCAAAAGAAAATTCGTTTAATTAGAATTATAGTGAAGCAGGACTGTGTTAGTATTAGATAATAGTCCTCCCCCCTCTGTAAGATGATGCAGTAACTATATCATAATATTATTATTTTAATATTGATGTCGATAAAATCTCAGAAAAATTTTCTGTTGATCATTTCTATGATTGATCATATCCATATTTTTTGCATCTACAATGTGAGTAATGATATTGAATTACAAAAACAGTCTTGATGCTTTGATGACAATATTGAATATGGGAGGAAGAATTACACAAGCGTCAAAGCATTTATCACATATGTTAAATGGTCTAAAATATTACTCATTAGAAGTAAACATAAATGGAGATCACTATTTTATACAAGCGTTTGGACAAGAAGCAACTGACCTATTTAATGCGGTAATGTCCATACTTGATGAAAAAAAAACTGTAGTGAAAAGAATTGAAAAAATTTTCATATGATCCATTTTATTGATTTTTCTAATTAATAAAATATTATTTCTAGTTAAACTTTCGTTAGATTATTATCATTGGCTTACTCTATTCAATCTATTGCAAACAAATGGCAATGATTGGATCAATCTCACTGTAAAATTCACTAGTAACTGTAAGACCTGTAGAAAGAGAATATCAAAAGGTGAGCTGGCATTATGGTCAAGATCAAGTAAATCAATAAAACATGTAGACTGCCATACAAGAGATTTATCAGATCCATCCTACGTTTCAATTAATTCTAAGCAACTAAAGTGTGCTATCTGTGGTTCATTAGCTGGATGTACCGAATGTGAATTTGAGAAAGATTGCGACAGAAGTCTAGTTTCACAATTATGCATTTGTAAGAAATGCTATGATGATAAAGAGGCCTTAGAAAATTACTATAATGTTATCAACTCTTTTGTAACCGGTAAAAAGTCATGATTGTATCAATTCTCCATCAGAATTGACAAGATATCCACTTTTTTTATTGAATAGTCTCGTTTTGTCAAGAGTGAATAAATAATGGGTACTGATAGTCTAATTAGATGGATAGTCGGGGCTATTATGCCATTCTTGGAGTCTCACAAGATGCTAATTTTCAAGAGATAAGAAAATCATATAGAAAAGTTGCAAAAAAATATCACCCTGACAGAAACAAATCCCCCATGCAGAAGAGATAATCAGAAAAATTAATGAAGCATTCGAAACTCTTTCTGATAGGAGGAAGAGAAAACAATACGATAGAGAATCATCCAATATATTTGATCTAGATAATTCGAATAATGAAGAAAAAGAAGAGAATTTATCAGATGAAAAACAAACGAATTCACATAAATTTGCAAGGCCGGAATCCGAAAATAATCTTGGTTATGATAACTTACTTCTAGACACTATCAGAAGTAGATTTCATATTCTGATTGAACCCAGCTTGTGTTTGGCATTTGGGGGATGTGAATCCATAGCACCAAAGGTGTTTGTAGTTGATAAAAGTAAACACATTAATCCTAAGGCAAGAGTCGAATCAGAAACGGCAGATACTCTAGATAGGATCGTTATGGCAGCTCAAGCATGTCCTACAAAGGCAATAAAGATCATAGATAGATATAGTGGAAATCAAATTTATCCATGAAGGGAAATAATATCATCATTGACTAAAGGATTCTGCTTGCCAATCAAATATCGTTAAATAATCTCATATGTTCAGCCATAATACACCTATTGAATACAACATCTATCTTGTTATCTAAGGCAATTTTTTCTGCTTCCACATTGTGAATGCCCTCTTGCAACCAAATAACACTAATTCCAGGTTTTTTTATGGAATCTTCTACTACCTGATAGACATCCTTAGAGGGCCTAAACACATCTATTATGTCTATTTGCGATTTGATATCTGATACGTAAGAATATGTTCTTCTACCGAGGATTTCGCTAGCTATTGGATTTACTGGTATAATATTATACCCTCTTTCCACCATATATTTTGGAACAAGGTGGGCTGGCTTGGCAGGATCTCTTGACATTCCTACAACTGCTATATTTCTAAAATTGTAAATTTTTCGAATTTCCTCGTCTGTATGATTATCTGTTATACTCATGAGGATCTACCGTAATAATCATTTAAAATGATTGTACAAATTGTTGCTATATAGTATTTATACTGAACAATCTGTATTCCATCTGTGAAACTAGAAAGAAAAACTCACGCATACAGCGCGCGAAGAAGTGAAAGTAAGAAAATAGAAAAATCTAAAAGAAGGAAAAGAATTATCCCAAGAACTTGATAAAATTTAAAAGTATTGTCATAAACTAGAAAAAATATATTAAAGTTAACCTCTAATTTGGAATAGTTCTAAAATTATATATATATTTTACGCCAATGCTTATATATGAGAAAAAAACATAAATATAAGAAACAAACATTGTCTCAATTTTTGTGGGGTATTAGAATTGGTTAAAGATATTTCTTTGTTCAGTGACCGCTGTCCGAGATGTGGAAAGGGTCCAATGGTCACAGATAATTCAAGCGGTGAAATGTTTTGTGGAAATTGTGGATTTGTAGTTACAGAACGTATTGAAGAAACTGGACCAGAATGGAGGGCATTTTCAAAAGAAGAACATGAAGATCGTAGTCGTGCAGGCATTCCAACATCACTTGCAATGCATGATATGGGACTTGCTACAATAATTGGACCTGTCGATAAGGATGCATCTGGAAAGCCATTATCAGCATCCATGAAAAGTACTATTGAGAGGTTAAGAACTTGGGATAGTCGGAGTCAAGTACACGAGCCAGTAGATCGCAATTTCAGGCAAGCTTTCAGTGAACTAGATAGGCTAAAAGATAAACTTGCAGTTGGCGATGCTGTAATCGAAAAAGCTGCATATGTATATAGAAAAGCACTTGAAAAGGGACTCGTAAGGGGAAGATCTATTTCTGCCCTCGTGGCTGCCGCACTTTACGCAGCTTGCAGAGACACTGAAACTCCAAGAACTTTGAAAGATATTGCTCATGCAAGTAATATCAAAAAGAAGGATGTAGCCAGATGTTATAGACTATTGATCAGGGAGCTTGACTTGAAAATGCCTGTCGTAGATCCTGTTAAATGTGTAGCAAGAATAGCAAGTAAATCCGGACTCTCTGAAAAAACTAAAAGAAAAGCTTTAGAGATATTGAAAAAAGCAGAGCAGGGCAAAATTTCCGCAGGAAAAGATCCTATGGGATTAGCTGCTGCTGCCTTGTATGTAGCTTGTGTAATGAATGGTGAAAATAAAACTCAAAAAGATGTTGCAGAGGCTGCTGGAGTAACTGAAGTAACAATAAGAAATAGATACAAAGGCTTAAAGATACATTTAAAATTATAATTTTTTAGTACATTATATTCTCTAGTATCATATAAAGATAGTTACTGAATAGAAGAACTAAAAAAATAGATAAAAAATAAAGGATTTTTTAAATTACTTGCCACGGTCTTGTTGCAAATGTTATTCCCATTCCAGCGCCAATCAGTACCACCTGATATGCGACATTGCCCCATGGAACTGGTTTAAATATTGGATTGCCAGATATCTGGACAGTTTGACCAGGACCAAGACCAGGACCAACATGTTCAATATTTAACTGTGTATGAACATGGTAAACACCTGGTTCAAGAGCTCTCGCAGTAATTGAGTATGGAACTGTTCCTTGTGGAGGAATATCAAATATATTTCCTGGAGGATCTCTGGATATAAATTCCCATCTATTACCAGCATTGGTTGACTCACTAAATAATGACAACCATGCTCTTAATGGTTTATTTACAAGACTCTGTAGGGTTCCGGTTACTACCAGCTGTTGTCCCGCATTCAAGGTTTGTGCCGAGAAAGCTTCATCTTGAATTCTTACGAATCTACTTTGAAGCTGAGCCTGAACACCATGTCCTTCAACAGTTTGAGAGACTGCCATTATTGTCGAGGTGGACATTACTATTGCAAATAGTGCAACTACCGCTATCTTTATGTTCGACGTATAATTTACACCTAGCCTTACCAGAAAAAACAAAGATATATGCTTTGCTATGACTTTACCTTCTCATGGCGTATTAGGTTGTTATTAATAGTAATATTGAATAGTGCACACTAATATTCTTAAGGCACGAATAAGGATAAATAGAAATTTCTATTTAAAGAAAAATTTGATTTTATCTATGGTTAGAATTACAGGTGTTAGACGCAAAATTTAAAAAGGAATCCTTTGATGGTAAAACACAATGACTTATCCAAAGGGATATGGTGGCGGCGGTGGCGGCGGTGGCCGTACTAGTGACGAAATTGAACACATGATCGGTCGACGTACAGAAAATATGAGAGGAATTTTCATCATAGGCTTCATTCTTTGTTGGGCTGCGACAGCCGGTGGTGTTTATGTTGGTGTAACTGTTTATCCATGGGCATATCCATTACCAAGTGGACTTTATGCTCTATCAGTATTAACAGTCATTGAATCACTAGGATTCTTCTGGATAATGAAAATTTCACGAGAAAGATTGGGTCTTCTGAACTTCGAGGGAAAGTAGTTGACGGTTACGCCTAAAATCTATTCTTTAATGTAACTTTTTTTCTTGTTAATTTTCGACTTTTTGATAGCTATTTTAGGATCATTAGAATAATCTAATTCTAGCTTTCGAATATTTCGTAAAACAAATTTTTAAAAAAATTTTCACAATGTATCAAATTTATCGCAGGCATCAATTAAGAATATCAAAATAAAATTTTATATACAACCTTTAGGAGACATTTGGTAATGGTCTGGCTTAGACGCACTACACACTATCTATTCATAGTTGTAGTTGCTGTAAATAGTACATTATTGACGATCAACGCAGGAGACTACATATTCTATACTGATTGGGCGTGGACCTCATTCGTAGTATTCTCAATAGCCCAATCAACTATGCTTGTAGTTGGTGCAATCTATTACATGCTATTCACCGGTGTACCAGGGACTGCAACATATTACGCAACAATCATGACTATCTATACATGGGTAGCCAAAGGAGCTTGGTTTGCGCTAGGATATCCAATGGACTTCATCACCGTACCTGTTTGGATACCTTCAGCTATGCTTTTAGATTTGACATATTGGGCAACAAGAAGGAATAAACATGCTGCCATTATAATTGGCGGAACATTGGTTGGACTTTCACTGCCAGTATTTAATATGATCAATCTACTGCTGGTGAGAGATCCCCTAGAAATGGCATTCAAATATCCTCGTCCGACATTGCCTCCATACATGACACCAATCGAGCCTCAGGTCGGAAAGTTCTACAATAGTCCCGTAGCACTAGGATCGGGAGCTGGAGCTGTACTAAGTGTTCCAATAGCAGCACTAGGTGCTAAACTTAATACCTGGACATATAGATGGATGGCCGCGTGGAGCAAGTGGGATTAAAACCACATCCTTTTTCATTTTTATTTTCTTTTATTTAGAACCTAAATTTAGACCGAGAAAATAATACAATTTTATTTTTGATAACTAAGAAAGCCTCTTTGTATGGGTTATTTTTAATGCAAAGTATAAGTTCTAGCTAGCTTACTTTAATATTGCAAGATGTCTTCGAAGAACAATTCCCTTGAGGAAAGTGTTACATGCGAAATTTGTGGCATTGCAATTGAAGCATGTACATGTTCTTGTCCTTATTGTGGAGAACGGGATTCATGTGAATGCTGTTTATATGATGCTGCTACAGGTGGCGGATGATGATTTCATATTTTATATATCTATAATTTGATTAATACTATGGAGAAGAATGTAAGTCATTGTCATTTTTGGCTAATGCAAATTCTATATCTTG
Organism: Nitrososphaerota archaeon; assembly: GCA_005877345.1. Taxonomy (GTDB): domain Archaea; phylum Thermoproteota; class Nitrososphaeria; order Nitrososphaerales; family Nitrososphaeraceae; genus TA-21. Next base: position 4,404 of record VBPR01000124.1, on the reverse strand, counting down.
GTTGATTGGTGGACCACAAGGAAGTGGTGTTGATTCAGCTGCAAATATCTTTGCAAAAACATGCGCAAAAGAAGGGTTCCATATTTTTGGAAAGAGGGAATTCTATTCTAACATTAAAGGAGAGCATAGCTATTTTACAATAAGAATTTCAGAAAAGGCTGTAAGTTCCCAGTTGGAAGAAATTAATATGCTTGTATCATTTGATTCCGAGACCGTTTTCAGACATGCAGACAAAGTATCTCCCGGCGGTATAATAATATATGATTCATCTCTTGCCGAAACAGTTTTAGATGAAGTACCTTCAATTGATTTTCAAGCAAATAAGAGAATAGGTAAATTATTGGAGGACTCTGGACAGCCTCTTAATTTAAGTGGAATGCTGGAGCTTGCAAAGGCGAGAGGTTGTATCGTATATGGGCTGCCATATTATGAAATGATAGAAGCAGTGGCAAAAAATTTGAATGATCCTAAACTGAGTAAACTCTCTAGAGCAGTTAATGTTATGGCGATATCAGCATCCATATCATTACTTGGTATCAAAAAAGATATGTTGATTAGTGCTATTCAGGAGGTTTTTGGATCAAAGCCCAAACTACTTTCTAGTAACATAGAAGCAGCAGAATATGCTTACTCCTATATAGGCACTAAATTTGATACAAAGAATATTAAATACAAAATAACACCTAAAGACGTCCTAAAAGATTATGTGTTGATTTCAGGCAGTCAAGCTGCCGCAATTGGCAAAATACTTGGTGGTTGTAGATTTCAAACTTATTATCCGATTACACCAGCAAGTGATGAAAGTGAATTTTTAGAATCAAATCAGATCATCGATCAAGTTGATGGTAAAAATGGGTCTGTAGTTGTGGTACAAACCGAAGATGAAATTGCCGCAATAACCATGGCAATTGGCGCTTCGTTAACCGGAGTCAGAACAGCTACTGCAACGTCTGGTCCTGGATTTTCTTTGATGGCTGAAGCACTCGGTTGGGCTGGAATGAATGAAGTTCCGTTGGTAGTTACAATGTATCAAAGGGCTGGACCTTCAACTGGATTGCCAACCCGACATGAACAAAGTGATCTCTTATTTGCCATAAATGCAGGACATGGTGATTTTCCAAAAATAGTACTAGCTTCTGGAGATATTGAAGAGGCCTTTTACGATTCCATCAAAGTCTTTAATTTCGCAGAAATTTATCAATTACCAGTGATTCATCTACTCGATAAAGCAATTAGTAGTAGTATCCAAACATGCAAAAGATTTAGCAATGATCTCAAAATTGAAAGAGGAAAATTCAAGAGTGTCATTGACAAAAATCAGAGTGAGGGCACAGCGGGTCATTTTCAAAGATTCAAACTGGAAGATTCTCCTATTTCTATGAGAGTGCCTATTGGAACAGAAAATGCAATATTTTGGAATACTGGTGATGAACACACGGAGGAGGGTCACATATCAGAGGATCCTGAGAATAGGAACAAAATGATGGACAAAAGAATGAAAAAGCTAGACCTTGCATTAGAAAAAATAGCTGAAAACGATAAGGCGATTTGTTATGATTTTGAATCTGATAGTAAGAATGTTGTTATCAGCTGGGGGTCGACAAAAGGGGCAATTTTAGAAGCCCTAGAAAAATTGTCAGAAGAAGGAAGCAAATTAAGGTTTATTCAGGTTCGATTACTTCACCCGTTTCCTACTGAAACTGTGAAAAAATTTTTGACGGATGCTAAATTAGTTATAGACGTAGAAATGAATTACTCATCACAATTAGGATCACTGGTACAACAAAATACTGGTAGAGAAATTGATTATAAAATAGTAAAATACAATGGAAGACCAATGTCCACAACCGAGATTTATATTGCTCTAAAGAGAATATTATCTGGTAACAATGAAAGGAGGATTATATTAGATGGCGGAACTTAAACTAGCTGACTATAAAACAACGGTTCATAATGATTGGTGTCCTGGTTGTGGAGATTTTGGAATATTAAGCGCAATTCAAATGGCATTGAGTGAAATGCAGATACCAAGACATAAAGCAGTTATTTTTTCTGGAATTGGTTGCTCGGGGAAAACTCCACATTTCATAAATGTGTATGGGATTCACACTTTGCATGGAAGAGTTTTGCCATTTGCGCAAGGTGCGAAAATTGCTAATCCAGATCTAGAAATTATAGCTGTTGGAGGCGATGGTGATGGCCTTGGAATTGGAGCAGGACACTTTGTTGGGGCAGGAAGGAAAAACGTTGACATTCCGTATCTTATATTTAACAATGAAGTTTATGGTCTGACTAAGGGACAGGCTTCCCCTACCCTGAGATTAGGAGAAAAAACAAAATCACTTGTAACTCCTAATACTAATAATTCTGTAAATCCTATAGCGTTAGCTTTTGTATCAGGATTTACTTTTATTGCACGTTCATATTCATATGATGTCAAACATCTCAAAGATACAATAAAAAGAGCCATAACACACAAGGGTATAGCCTTTGTAGATGTGCTTCAACCATGTCCAACATACGATGATATCCATACCAGAGAATGGTTTCAAGGAAAAAATAAACCAGATTCTGAGAAGGCAGTACCTAGAATTTATAAAATTGAAGAAGCTGGATATGACGGTATAATACATGATGAGTCTGAAGTTAATGAAAAGATGTCAAAGATTTTAGAATTTTCAAGCGAGTGGGGAGATAAGATCCCGATTGGTATCTTTTATCAGAACGAGTTAGTTCCTTCCTATCATGAAAGAATTGCTGAAAATATTAAAGATTACTTTGCTAGGCCACCTTCTAATCAGGAAATATCGGATATAGAGAATAAACCTGCTGCAAGAATTGATAAAATATTAGACAAACTTCAAATCAACTAGCTTGGACCATCGACGGGATGTATTTATCTGCAGTATGAGTCCTTTACATTAATAGGAAAACTAATCTTGTCATAAATTATAGTCCGGTAATCAATCGATGAAGGCATCACATTTAAATTGCCTTAATCATCATTCTTAAATTACATCGACCAAACCGATGGGGAACATATTCTGGGTAGGCTTAATTGCTTATCCAGAATAATTATTAATATTACATCTACAAATTGCATAATTGAGTTATCTTGCTCTTTTATTTAGTTGCTTGATAAATTCTACAAATTTTTCTTTTGGTATAACAGCCCCACAAGCTTTCTCATGACCCCCACCACTTCCAGAAAGCGCTGAAGATAAGTTATTAACAATTCTTCCAAGATGAACTTTGCATTCATTTGATCCTCTAATGGAGATAATACATGAATTAATTTCCTCTTTAATCTTGTACACAAGTGCAACTGGTTTCCCAGATGTACCAAGTACAAAATTAACTACCATGCTAGATGGTAATTCAGAATTAATCTGAACATAGGCCAAATTCTTGTTTAAAACTATTGAATTTTCAATTGACTTTACCACTGACAATACCTTCTTTGCATGTCTTTCAGCCCTTAGGAACCCACCTTCAATATCGTGAGGATATTTCATTTGTGATAAATCATCTACAATTGTCATGAGAAAATCATTATCATGCTGGCTTGAAGAAATCATATAAGATAAAGCAGTAGCTTCAAGCATCAAAAACTGTCTGTCGAATCTAGATACTAAATTTGATGCAATGGGTCTTGTTTCCAGATAATCAGTCAGAGCTGCAGCAGCGGCAATAAAAGTTGAATAAGGACTTAATTTTCTTTTGTATTTATTGTAAATATGAATACTTGTGCACTCATCAGTGCTGTGCAATAGTTCTACTCCAATTCTTTTTAATTCTGATAAAATTTTTTTATCCAAATCATGATGATCAATATAAGTAACTTTGCATTTTGTTTCAATCATTTCCTTCAATATGTTGGCAAATTCATATTCATTTTTTTTACTTAATCCTAAATCACATATGAATAAATGATCTATCCTGCTGTTGCTATCATGAATACTTGATACCATGCTACGTAATGTTCTGATCATATTTGCGTAATCAACGAGAATAACTGTATTAACATCAAACGCAGTTTTGATAAGTGCTGCCGAAGAGATACCATCGACATCCTCCTTGTGCGATATACAAATCTTATTCTTCATAGACCAAGTATTTCTTATGTGTGAATATTTTAAGTGTACCGATTTCAGCTTAATTTAATATATGATTGAAGACAATGATCACGAATATCATGCTAGTACACCCAATTAGATTTCCTTTGCTGAAAGCTAAAATAATAAAAGTATTTATCAAGCGAACGTTTATATCTTAATTCTACACGAATTTGTAGGAACGCAATCATATAGGCGGCGTCGTAGATGATTTTTGGTCAGTTGGCCATTTCATGATTCATCGACCTCCAGTTGCGCTCATATTATGGAGATTCGATCACAAATTGAA
>VBPR01000123.1 GCA_005877345.1 Nitrososphaerota archaeon | reverse complement strand
GTTGGGGCGACGCGTGTACCTATTAATTCGGTAGCACGCATGAGTTTTGAGTGTGGTAATGAAGCAGGGTTCATCATAAAAGTAATCCGAGATATGCCTCCGAGCGCTTTGCTGTGCCTAATGATCTTCTGAACTACCTCATCTGGACTCCCTAGGAGAAGTGCACCTTGTGAACCTCGCTGGGCATCAAAACCTGCACGCGTCATTTTAGGCCATCCACGCTCCTTCCCAATCTCCGTCATGGTATGTGCGTAGCCTGGAAAAAAGTCATCTACCGCCTCCTGTGTACTCTCAGCCACATAGCCTAGGAAATGTATACCTACTTTCAATTGATCAGTTGGATGGCCAGCTTTCCTCCCAGCCTCTCTATAGAGATCAATGAGTGGCCGAAACCTGTGTGTTTCGCCACCTATAATCGCAACCATCAAAGGAAGTCCTAGCAAACCAGCACGGATGAATGATTCTGGGGTACCTCCAACGCCTATCCATATCGGAAGGGGATTTTGCAAGGGCCTTGGATAGACTCCCTGCCCACTCAGTCTGGGCCGATATTTGCCAGACCAATGCACATGCTCATTATCGCGAATCTTTAGCAGTAAATCGAGTTTCTCTTGAAAAAGAGAATCATAGTCTTGCAGCCTAAATCCGAACAGAGGAAATGCCTCGATAGACGAACCACGGCCAACAACCATTTCAGCCCGACCTTTTGATAGAAGGTCCAAGGTTGCGAACTCTTGAAACACCCTAACTGGGTCGGCAGCACTTAATACAGTTACGGCACTTGTAAGTCGTATGTGTTTTGTTTTTGCTGCTGCCGCAGCTAAGACTACAGCAGGAGCTGAATCTAGGAATTCTCTACGATGATGTTCGCCGACACCAAATACATCTAGACCAATTTGATCGGCATATTCAATTTGTTCGACCAATCTTCGCAAACGCTCAGAGGGGCTGATTTGGAGGCCAGCGTCATCGAATGCGGCAAAGCTGTCAATACCTACTTGCATACTATACTACTATGTAAACCGATTATTTAACTGTAGTAGTAATTACTTACTTAGTCGGTATGAAATACCGTATCTAGTAAGCAGAAACTTACTGAGTTAATAGCAAGGTAATTTAATTTGAATAAGTCCATCGGTCAGGTGCGCGCGATAACAAGAGAATGGTATAAGAAGGATCTGCACGACCCTATTGTTATGAGCTTATTAGCAAAAAATTGTAAAAAGGTTGTGAATGCTGATGCTTCAGATCTATAAGCCTCACTTATTACTGGTACTATTAAATTCTCATGCAATGCGACCCATGCTGTTGGCTTGATTTTATTTAGTCATTGCTGGAGCATGCATGGATAGAACCGTCCAAATGCCATGCTCTTGTAGATTTCCTTCAACATTGTGTGCCATGCCTACTTTCTAATAATGGCAAGGTAAAAGCAAATGTCGCTCCTTTACCATCAGTATTATTAAAGGCCCAGATCTTACCTCCGTGGGCTTCTACTATGCTTTTTGAAATAAACAAGCCCAGCCCGGTTCCAGACGAGGAATGTGTCACAAACTTCAAAAATAATTTTGCTTCTACACTTGGATCAATTCCCGGCCCCGTATCTTTTACGCTAACAATGGCCTTATTGTCATCCTTTTCTAAGTATATCCAAATGCTACCAGCTTTAGTAACCTTAATTGCATTGTTAAGTAAATTGGAAACAACCTGGATCAGCTTTGATCTATCGGCATATACTAATAGAGTGTTGAGCTCAGTTGGTTTATATGCTGCCAATTCTACCATGTTTTTGTCAATTTGATTCTCAGCATCTTGTATGGCAATCGAGATTATTTTGACCAAATCGCATTCCTCTTTATTTAATTTTAGTAATTTGTTCTCTAGTCTCGAAACATCCAGAATATTTTCTTCAAGGAGCAAAAGTCTTTTTGCATTGCTAATAATGATATCTAGCAGTTCATCTTCTTCCCCATCGGTCACGGCTACCTCATTTCCACGTTTTTTAGATTTTAGGAGCTCAGATAGACCTAAAATAGGTTGCACAGGAGTTCGCATCTCATGAGCCGCTACGTTGATAAATTCATCTTTCATGCGTTCTCTTTGCTGTATTTCTTGGTTTGCCGTTTTAAGCTCGTCACTTAAGCGCCTCTGTTCTTCGATATAGGCTCTAATTGAATTAATCATCGAGTTGAATGAGTCGGTGAGTTCTCCTAATTCATCATCACTCTTATGCTCAACGTGGTAGCTTAAATTTCCTTTTTTTATTTCTCTTGTGGCTTGCGTAAGCACAGATATGGGCCTAAGTATTCTTGTGACTAAATATAGAATCAGAACTAAGATCCCTATATTAAGAATAGCCAAAAAGATCTGCAACATAATCAAGTTCTGCGAATTATTATCAGCATACGAACCTAAAGCCGTTACCAAAATATCGGAAGAGCGCACCAAGTTTGACGCAGTTGCTTCAAGATCTTGCCTTAATACTAAAACTGTTTCAGGTGTGCCTACTTGAGACCCTTGAGATCGATCAATTATTTTATCCTGTATCAATGCCTTGTACGCAGAGAAATCTCTTATCACATTATTCAGGTAACCAGAAAAATCTGGGGGAACTGATTTTATATTTGCACCCGAAATAGCACCTCCATACTTGAGGGCTCCAATATTTGCTTCTAAGTTATTTATACCGTTTTCTAGGGTTAGTATATTGGATGAACCATCAAGAAATTTCTCAGTTTGAAATAGGGAATTAGATGTTAGATATCGATTTTTCCCTGCAGCATTGATTGACTTTCCAATAGAGCTTCCCTGGGACTGATAATATGTCAGTATAAAAAAACTGCCACATATCAAACCAATCTCAACGATAACTAACAGTGTAATTTTTAAAATAACTCTAGACTTTGCTCGGTGAAGCAAGGCAAGGATCGGGTTCATTTAGATCTCCATATGCTTAACCATCCTCAATTTCTTCTGGGACCATCATTGAATAAACTTGTCCCAAAAGGTCTTCGCTGCTTAGGGGTTTCTTCATGAAATGTCGTAGTCCCTTTAAAGGATACACTTTGCTATTTCGAGTATTGTAAGACTCTACACTATTCAGTGCTGTGATAAATAGGGTCTTGATCTTCGGATCCCTTGATTTAAGTTGGTCATATAATTCGAAGCCATTAATTTCTGCCATCCTGATATCTAATATTATCAAGTCATATAGATTTGGATTGAATTTTTCTAAGGCCGTAGCCGAATCTGTAAAGCAATCTATATCGAATCCATAATTTTCGAGTATCAATTTCAAAGTCCTGCCTACGTCTTTTTCATCATCCACTATCAAAATCCTCTTGTTCACTTGAGCCATTTACACCAATCCTCAAACCATTAGGATGGATATTTTTTTTGGACTTCGTAAGAATCCAACTGGGTGTTCACTTCTATAATAAGATCGTGTAAACCTATTGGCTTCTGAAGGAATCCATTTATAATTTTCTTTTTAGTATATTCTCGAAATAGATTATGATCTATTGTAAACGCAGTCGTTAGTATCGTCCTTACGAAGCGATTCGAATCTTTTATCTTTCTTAACAATTCCATGCCATTCAAGCCAGGCATTTTGAAATCAGATATTACCGCCTCATAAGCATAACCATTAACTTGAAAATGCTCAAGTGCCAAGATAGGATCTGTAAAAGTAAATGTTGTAATTCCAGCAATAGTTCGTAAAGCCTCATGAAAAAACATAGTGATACCTGGGTCATCGTCTACGATACTGACAATTCTATTGTTAGCGGACATCGAAAAGTTAAACCTCTATAACTCAGTTTCTAAGTATTTAACT
>VBPR01000122.1 GCA_005877345.1 Nitrososphaerota archaeon | reverse complement strand
TTTCCGATAGACTTGCTTATTTTCTTTCCTCCCATATCAAGGAACATCTCATATTTTACATGTAAGGGATGGGCATAATTCAGTATAACGTCCGACACCCAGTCATTCACTCTTACTGAATCCATTATGTCCTTGCCATATGCCTCGAACCTTATACCAAGAGCACTCCATCTTGCGGCAAATTCTACTTTCCACGCAAGTTTTCCCTTGCCAACTGATATTGGGACTTCACCAGTATAACCGCATCCTTTCACATCACTGTTACCCAATTTGGTCCCGTTACAGATATAACTTACTTTTCTTTCTTCTCGTATGTATTTTTCACCGTGGGCCACATATAGTCTTCCACATGATTCACATATTGGAAAATAGGGGAGTAATTCTATATATTTTGATTGACCTACGATTTCCTCGATCTTGTTACCAAGATTAAGTACATTTGATAAAATCATATCTATTTGGTTTGTTAACATTCCATTTCCATATACTTTCGCTGCATTTAGAAATTCGTAATTTATCCCTAGTCTATCTAACGCTTCAAGCAACAAGCTGCTCATGTGAGATCCGTATGAATCATGACATTGACCAATAGGATCGGGAATATTAGAAACAGGCTTTCCAATATAATCAACTAACCAATCAGGAAGGCCTGTCGGTATTTTTCGCAATCCATCCAAGTCGTCAGAATATGCGATTAACTTTGAATCGTAACCTAAGTTTTTTATGGCAAGGGAAACTCCATGTGCCCTGACTGCATCTCCAAGACTACCAATATGTGGAAAACCAGATGCTCCTAGACCACTCTCAACTGAAACCAGCTTCAGCGGTCTTCCAATTTCTTTTTCTCTACTAATAATCGTAGAAGCGATTTTATCAATCCAAGTTCCTCTACCTATGACTTCTCTCTTCATGTCATTACAATTCCTTGGATACGTATAGTCCATTTAGTTCATATCCAAATTTTTTGTAATACCTTCTAGTCCCTATTGCACTTATTATTGAAATAGAATTCAATCCAAATTCATTTTTAACTATATTTTCACCAATTTGTAACAATTTAGAACCATATCCAATGTGTTGAAAAGAAGTAATCGGAAAATCATTATCGTTGCCAATATCTACTAATTGTCCAAACACATGTAGCTCACGAACAATTGCTGATGGAGTTCCATCCTTTTCTCTCAATTCTGGCCTATGAGGTTCACCTAATTTTCTTAATCTCAAAAAACCAAATAAGATATTATTGTCATCATCTTCTAGACTCAAAAACACTTCCTTACCATTTGAAGAATCGTAATCTATTCGTTTGGGACTTATTTTAATATCTCTATAATTTGTTAATCTTTTTAGTCCCACCTCTCGACACCTAATACAATTGCATTGTAAACCTTGAACTCTTAATTTTTGTTGAAGTATTTGCCTAATATTACTACTCTTATAACCACAAAGAATATTTTCTGATTCTATCTCACGTTGAATTCTCATAATTCTTACCCATGGAGGCACAACTTTTTTTATTTCAAGTAGCAAATCTGTAAAAACTTCATCCGGGTACGGTTTATAAACTCCTTTTTTGTACAACTTTGCCAAACCAGTATCTCTTAGCAGTAACGTAGGATATATTTTTAGCATGTCAGGTTTTAAACGTGAATCTTCAAAAAGTTCTTTAAAATCTTCGAGATCCTTTTCTGGATTAGAACCGGGTAATCCAGGCATCATATGAGCCACAATTTTGTATCCGGCGTCTTTTGCGATTTGAAACGACTGATAGACATCCTGAATTGTGTGGCCTCTGTTAGTAATCTTGTAAACATTTTCACTTAATGTTTGGACACCTATCTCAACCCGGGTTATACCTAGTTCAAGCATTAAATCTATGTGTGATTCCTTGCAATAATCTGGTTTTGTCTCTACGGTACAGCCTACACAACGAATGTCACTTATCTCATTGAGTTCCTGTGCTTTTTTGAGAGAGACAGATTCTCTACCGTTTAGTGCTTCAAAGCATCCTTTTATAAAATTTCGTTGATAATCCTCAGGCATAAAAGGAAAAGTTCCGCCAACAATCACTAACTCTATTTTTGAAACGTTATGACCTTTTGAATACTCTTGTTCTAGTTTTGAGATTATCTGGTATTTTGGATCATAATCTAATTTTTGTGCCAATCTTGTCACCGGTTCCTTCCCTGTATAACTTAATGGAGTATTGAGTTCTTTGCCTCCAGGACAGTAAATACATCTTCCATGAGGACAGTCGTATGGTTTTGCCATCACCGTAATTACGAGCACGCCAGATGCAGTTTTGATAGGTTTAATCATCATTGTTTTTCGCACATTACTGTCAATTGGTAAATATTTTACTATATCGCGAAATTTGGGAGTTTTTGATAAGTGATGTTTTGATGATGTGCTTCTAATATACGATGATATGCCTTTTAATGAAAGTTCCTCCAGTTGACCTAGTTTATTGCCTATTTCCATGCAGGCTAACTCATAGTCGTCACATTCATTTTCCATTATAGAATCAATTCTAGTCCTCATCTGTGATATCATCGTTTTACAATGCTTTTATTTCTTATATACTATGGCATCTACATTTTGATTTCTGATAAAATTATGAGCGTTATGGTCGTTTTCTACCTGCCCTGTAGAAAATTGCTCAGATATTTGGATATACAATTTAAGAAGATCTCTACTTTCCCATTTATCTAAAATACAATTATCCCATATTGCGAAGGATTTCACATCGAAATATCGCTAAAGCTGACGTGACTATATGTTTACTCACCATTTACATGTTATTCATGTAATTCGTAATTGTGTAATAGATACTGATCCTAAAAGGGTAACAGCAGCATTCTCTGCTTTTACATTTGCCTTTTTTATGACAATCTTCTACTGGGTTGTCTTTCCTATATTTGTTTTAACTGATGCTCTTCCTCCTTGGATTTGGTGGTTTACTGCTTGGGCATCACATATGGGATTTGCCGCTGGATTATGGCTAGCCCCAAAAGTCTTTCCATCTTTATACAAAAAGAAGGATCAAAGAGTTGTTGAGGCTGTAGTGACAGCTTCTCCAATAAGCAGTGAAAATTACGAAAAGAAGGATCAAGGAGGCCAGTCGAAAGTGACAACTTATCTCAGGAGTTGGAAGACAACACTTTTCGCCAATCTCGCTCTTCAAGGATTTGGACTTGCAATTGGGTCTATTCTCTTTGGATTCGTAGATGGTAGTCAGCCTCCATCAACTTACCCTGTCTTTGGATACGGTAAACCACCACCTATCGTAATTGAAGGTTTCAGTTCTTACTATTGGGCTATTCCATCAGTAATTGCAGGATTTGTATTCTCACATCTTGCCCGCAGGTCTCACACTCTCCGGTCATGTAATAATTGTGGTCACACAAACTCCACTGAAGCCGCATATTGCAGCCATTGTGGTTCAAAGTTGCCGTCCGAAGTTTGAACTTTTAATTACTAAGGCTGAAATCTAATTTAATTCTTTGATAAATTTCTCAAATACAACGAACGAATTCAATAATGCTAATTATGGAGAGTATAATTCAAGAATACGCTAGAAGGCGAAAACACGGACAACAAAAGTCAAATTAATAATTAATAATTTATGACAGAATAATTAAAACAAAAACAAAACTTATTACTAAAGTAGCGGTGTTAGTAACGGTAATTGGAATTTAGTGTTGTGTTTTGGAATTTACAAAATCTTTTTGACACTAATTCAAGTGAAATAGCAACTGACCTTGAGTTTATTCCAGAAAAAGGTTGGACGAGGGAGGTTCTCAATAAAAAAATTGAGAATTTGAGTAAACCTCTGAGAACCATGAATAATGGCACTCCTCCAGATTTGATTGGTTTCTGTGAAATTGAGTCCGAAAAACTTGCAAGAGACTTGTGTGAGAATGTGCGATCTGGATATTATGAAATAGCAAAGTATATTGATGGTTCTGATATCAGAGGGATTGATACCTGTCTGGTTTATTCAAAAGATATTTTTGAATGCATTGAAACTAGATCATTTAGAATAAATTTTAGATATCCAACAAGGGATATATTTCTGGCAAGATTGCGGATTAAAGAGAATAATGCTGAGCTATCGGTATTAGTTAATCATTGGCCATCCAGAAGAGGGAAGAAAGGCGGCTTTGATCAAAATGATACAGAATTCTCAAGATGCATGGTTGCTGAAAATTGTGGAAGAATTGTGGACGACCTATTAAAAATTCCTTTTGAAGAGATCAAGTATTTGCCTCATGATATTCTTTCTGATAGAAGATATGTTGATGCGATTAATACTCGGTGGAATAAGAATGTTCTTTTGATGGGTGATTTTAACGATGATCCATTTGACAAGAGTATTTCAAAATATCTACGTGCCAAAAACGATAAGGAGATATTTATAGAGTTGAACGAAACACTAGAAAT
>VBPR01000121.1 GCA_005877345.1 Nitrososphaerota archaeon | reverse complement strand
GTAAGGAACAAAATAAATTGAACAAAGAGTAAGAAAAATTAGTATACTTTTATCCAAAAGAATAAAAAAATATATCGTAGTTGTCTCAAATTACTAATTTGTCAGTAGTAGAAACTTGCTTTGAATGATAAATTCATCACTTTGAAATTGGAGCCAGCTATCGATTACTGAGAAAGCCTAGGAAAATATCATCTACAATATAACATGATGCATTTCGAGCTTTACATTTTTTTTTGTTTTGTCCAATCAAATTGACATCTTGATTTACGTCTAAATATAAAAAAAAGTGCATATGATTAAACGTCCTAATGATATACCAAATTATCTTGAACTAGTATCGAATCTAGAAGAATTTGGGCTATCAAAATATGAATCGATGGCATACATAACGTTGGTATCAAGAGGAACTTTAGGAGCCAGCGAGGTAGCTTACTATTCAAATCTTCCTAGAACAAAGATTTACACAACTCTAAAAAAATTAGAAAGAAAAAAACTCTCTACAATTTCTAGTCAAAAACCAATGATAGCAACCGCTACACCGCCTAGCGAGGCATTTGGAGAAATTATTACATTGCAAGAAAGAAGATTGGTGAGCATGCGTAGCATTTTAAGTAGTCTAAAGAAATTGAGAGAAGAGGACAAAAAATCTTAGAAAGAAAAAAACTCTCTACAATTTCTAGTCAAAAACCAATGATAGCAACCGCTACACCGCCTAGCGAGGCATTTGGAGAAATTATTACATTGCAAGAAAGAAGATTGGTGAGCATGCGTAGCATTTTAAGTAGTCTAAAGAAATTGAGAGAAGAGGACAAAAAATCGTATGAAGAAAAAAAATATTTAATTCTAGAGCCTAATGTAGTAGTACAAAAAATTGAAGAGTTGATTTCAACAGCCAAATCAAACATAGATTTGATTCTAGATTCATGGGGACAAAAAGTAGTTCTTCAATGTAAAGCTTCTTTATCAGAGATCGCCAGGAAAGGAGTAAAAATCAATATGCTACTTGGAATCGAATCCATTTACAAGGATAGTGACGTAACTTTCCCAAACGGAGTAGAAATTAGGTCGGATAATGTTTCTGGGAATATATTAATTTTCGATTTCAAAAAAATTGTTTGTATCGATAGCACTAATGGAAAAGCCTCGTTGATTTTGACTGCAGACCCTTTCGGTTTTTCATATGTCAAATTATTTGATGAAAAATGGAAGAAAGCTCTAAGAATAAATTCTGGCATGCTGACCAATAAAATTCCAAAAGAAGCATTAACCTTATCCAAAATGGTAGAAAACGAACTTTCACAGATTTTACTTGAGATATCAATCAAACACGATGATAATTATACATACCTCATCGATGGGATTGAAAAATTTGGCAACGAGATAAATTGCAAAAGTATTGAAGAAATTGTAAGTATCATAGATTATGCTCTAAGAATAAGCTATTCAGGTTATCTAAAATACGAGAGCCAAAACAACATGTTACAGCTTCATTTTGATTCAAAAGAAAAGTCAGCTGTACCTTGGGCATTAATTATTATGGCTTATATTAAGAAGTTTGGAAATGATGCAAAAATCATTTATGACCACAGGGAAATGAAGGCAAATACTATTTACATAAAGCTCTTGTATCCAAGCGTGATTCATGTAAATTAAACATTACTCGATATAGTATACATCGATTAAATTTGATTTCTGGTAATCTTTGTATCTACAAGTTTTTTATATCGGACACGCAATTTGTTACCACAAATTGAACAAACTGATATTGCTGAAGGATATCCCCTGCCACAACTAACACAAAACTTGGTCCATTTTCTTGTCTCTTTAATGCCTTTTGTTCCCAAATTGAGTAATCCTATTGACATAGTTTTTGCTAAATTGCAGAGTGCAAAGTCATCGGTAACTAGCGTTACATTGTAATCTTTCGCGAGGGCAAGAATTGAAATATCAGCGTCAGAAAGTCGGGTATCGCCTGTTTGTTTTGCCACAGTTTTAACCAACTTTACTATATTATTGGTGGGCTCAAATATCATGATTCTCTTGCTTAATACCAGACTCTCCAAACTTGAAAGTTTGTTTTGAATGTGGGATATCTCTTCAAATACCAAACCTGTAGTAATACAAGTACTGCTAGAGTGCAAATGAAATCCTTGATAAAATGCTGTTGCATCCAACGCAAATTTCGATTCTGTCCTAGAATCCAAGTTTTTCAATCTGTCTTACTCCCCTTTTACCAATGCGTAGGAATACTCCGTCATATGGATATTTAGAAATTGTGATATTATTTTTTGATCTGGAATCAAATACTTGTTGGCCATCAATAATTATTTTGGAACTGTCAGTCGAACTGATAACAATATCCTCAAGTTCAAGAATTAATGCGGGTGTTTTATTAACTGGAGCAATAGGTAATATCATAACACAATTCATATTTTCATGAACTATAGGTCCACCCAATGAAAGAGCATGCCCGGTTGACCCTGTTGGCGTAGAGATTATTACTCCGTCCATTTTTTGTGATACTGGATAATCAAATACGTTAATAGTAAATATAGGAGTCTTGGTCAAATTTGTTCTTGTTATAACTACATCATTTAGGGCAGCGCCAATCATTTTACCATCAACATGTGCCTGTATTCTTAGCCTTTTATCATAAAAATAATTTTCATTGAAAATATCATGCAGCTGCTGTTCAATGGGTTTTGTATTTGCTTCTGCCAAAATCCCTCTGGTCCCTCCAATGTTTAGGCTGAAAACTGGGGTACTCTTTCTTACCATTCTAAATGCACGAAGAGTAGTACCATCTCCACCTATTGCAAAAACTAGATCAAGATCAGTATTCATAAGTTCTGCAGGTTCAACCTGATAAATATTATTGACATCTAAAGGTTCTAATGAGAATACTTTGATCTTTTTTTCGTCCAAAGATTTTGCGATATATCGTGCAGCATCCTTTGCTAATGTATTTTTGATTTTTGTAATAATAGCAGCTCTATTGATCTGAAGCACCAATTAACAAGTTAGTTCCTAGCATGCCTTAAATGCATTTTTATCCGTTAACATGTTATCCACACGAATAAATATCCTCTAATTATTTCGTTTTATGGGCCGATAGCTCAGCTTGGCGGAGCGTTCGACTGATAATCGAAAGGCCGAGGGTTCAAATCCCTTTCGGCCCATCCCGAAAACAACATGAGTCCAGGTATTTACAGCATGTTTCTCGGAAAAATGCCATAGCAAAAATTAAACTAGATAGTAGATTCCATATCCTCACCCATGAATCTAATAAATGATGAAAGGTTCATCGGTATCCAAATTAAGATAAGGAGTTGTGATATTCCTCTTTTGCCCATTCAATGAGTGATGTCAATTCAGTCGTACTATAATCAACATCCAGTTGCTGTGATACCTGCAACAGATCATTGTTCGTATATATGGCTATTCTTAAATCATTTTCAATCTTCTTCTGTAATGTTTTTATTGTATTGGACAGGAATTTCAGGGTATTTGCATTAAAAGAGAATATCATGATTGTAGATAGTCCATTCACATTTTTTAATTTCTTACTAATAAGCCTCTGTATGTCAATATCAAAAAATGGATCTATTTTATTTTCAACATTTCCCAAATACAATGAATTCCACCCCATTAAATGCAATATTACAGAGGCGATCCTTGCTTGGTAAGTAGCCTCTTCTGATCCAGAAACGATTATTGAATAGGCTTTTAACTTTGGAGTATCTATTGTAGAAACGAATTTTGTCATCAATACAAGGTCTAGAGCAGTAGTGGAAATTAATAATTTCTCACTTTCACTTATTTTACCTCTGTCGTACATATCATTTAATATATTCAAAGTTGGTAATATAATATCAAATAGAATTCTCTCTTTTGATATCGTTGAAAATAGTAAATTTGAAATTAAGCTTATTGCTTGTGATTCATTTCCTTGAACCAGACAATCTAAAAATTTTTGTTGTAAATTGTGAATATTTAGTGGAAATTCAATGTGTGGAGCGTCCTTATCCAGATACCATACATTAACTGTTCCAATTTTTTTTTTCTAATTAATCCTTGTGTAAGCATTAGATTCAAATATTTAGTTAGGGTCATTCGGTTTATTCTGGTCTTAGATGCTAGTTCAATTCCAGACAGACCGGCGTAATTTTGAAATAAGGCAGAAAATACCCTTTGTTTTACCTCTTCGAAATTATACCCATAATGCATATAGTGATATTGATCAAGTCTGTTTTAATAGTTTTCATTTCTTGAATACCACTTTCACCGTTAACCAAAAAATATAAGTCTATTCTTATATCGGTTGCATTAGTAATGTCCAACAAAAAAGTTGTTTTAGCTTTCTCTGGTGGATTGGATACATCAGTATGTGTAAAATATCTTCAAAGCAAACATAACATGGACGTCATTACCGCCACCATTGACTGTGGGCAAGAGGATAATTTTGACGAAATTAGAAAAATATCAAAAAATCTTGGTGCTATTAGGCATGTTAATATTGATGCAAAAAAAGAATTCGTAGAAAGATATGTCAATAGATCAATAAAGGCAAATGGTCTTTACCAGGAAAAGTACCCTCTAGCAACTGCATTAGCACGTCCTTTAATTGCAGATAAAATAATGAAGGTGGCCAGACATGCAGTAGCCCATGGATGCACAGGCAAAGGAAATGATCAAGTTAGGTTTGATATTGCAATGTCATCCATAGATCCAGGTATCAAGATTATTGCTCCGATAAGGGAATTGAATCTTACACGGGATCTCGAAATGAAATACGCAAAAAAAAATAATATTCCGCTTAATGAAGAAATTAAAAAGTATAGTACTGACGCGAATCTGTGGGGAAGAGCTATTGAAGCAGGAATTCTAGAAGACCCTTGGGCAGAACCTCCTGAAGAAATTTTTATGTT
>VBPR01000120.1 GCA_005877345.1 Nitrososphaerota archaeon | reverse complement strand
TGGATAGGTTTATAGATGCAACTCAAAATAGAGTTACAGGTAAAGTTAAAATGAAATTGCAAAATGGATCCCTAAAAGTAGTTGGAAGAAAATCTAAAAATTCACTATACAGACACACGCTGGCAACTTATGCTTCAGACTCTATATTTGATCAAAACCTTGCAAAAGGTTTTATAGAGTTATGGGGGATGGAAACAGTTATTGCTAATAGATTATCAA
>VBPR01000119.1 GCA_005877345.1 Nitrososphaerota archaeon | reverse complement strand
CTGGTAAAAGAATAAGAGAGGTAACTGAGGAAGTTAACTGGGCGGATGTCTTCATACTAGCCACACCTGACTATCACGGCTCAATGTCAGGCCCTATGAAGAATTTTTTGGATCATTATTGGCAAGAGTTTGCCGGGAAAACATTTGGTTACATCTGTACATCTCATGAAAAAGGATTAACAGTAATGGATCAAATGAGAACAGCGGTTCGTCAGTGCTATGGATGGAGTTTACCTTATGGTATTTCTGTTAATGGAGGAGAAGATTTCAATGAAGCTGGAGAGATAGTTAATAGTTTACTGGCAAAACGTCTAAGAATACTAGCTCGAGACCTAATTGTATACGGGAAGCTAATAAGAGCACAATTTCTTCAAGACTTGTCAAGTAAAGAATCGGATACATTTGCTGCACGCTACAGAGCTTAATAAGTAATTAAAAGAAATTTACGCGTATATCAAAATCCAAAGAATAACCAACAACAGATACACTGATGTCCCCTAGACAATGACATAAGAACACTACATAACGTACTCATTTACTTCCACTAGTACTATTTCCAAAGAATTTGAATAACTGATCTATTACAAATTTTGGTTGCTCTTCTGGAATCCAGTGTCCTGAAAGTGGAACTGTAATACCAGTTACATTTGAAGCTAATGATTTTAACGAGCTATATGCAAAGTTACCCGGAATATCACCACCTAACGCTGGATATATGTCACCGCCCAGTGCTAATACAGGAGTTGTAATTTTAGACTTGGCTATTTCTTTATTCTGCATAGCATCTGTAGGAAATGCTCTGAAATGCTCAAATGATCCCCTAAGCCCACCAGGAGACATCGCATGACTTGCCCACACATCTATATCCTCTTCTTTTATTGCTGATGGATTATATG
Organism: Nitrososphaerota archaeon; assembly: GCA_005877345.1. Classification (GTDB taxonomy): domain Archaea; phylum Thermoproteota; class Nitrososphaeria; order Nitrososphaerales; family Nitrososphaeraceae; genus TA-21. The sequence continues at coordinate 4,060 of VBPR01000119.1, read as the reverse complement.
CTAATCCCTTCATGAACGAAGAGATATACTCCCGTTCCTTACCTTGTATAAGAGACTCAGGTATATCCTGCTGCTGGTAAAAGCTAAACCACCAAGGTCCATTCGATCCAAATGAGGGTGGTAGGAAACCAGGGAATGGAAAATCCATGATCACAAGTTTAGTAACATTATCAGGATGGTTGGCAGTATAAGAAAAAGCTGTCTGAGACCCAACGTCATGTGCTGCCAAAAAGATTTTGTTAAAGCCCAACAGCTTGCTTAACTGATAAATGTCTTCAGCAGTACTTTTCCCATCATAACCAGTTAATGGTTTTGAGGAATCACCAAATCCTCGAAGATCAGGTGCAATGACTGTATAGTTCTTGGCCAGAGCAGGCATAATATAACGCCATTCATACCATGTTTGTGGATATCCATGCAATAAAACCACAGGGTCTCCTTTACCGCCAATCACATAATGCATTTGAATGCCGTTAACGGCTGCTGTATGATGCGAAAAAGTCGTGTTATCCATTACAAAAGATATTCCCTCCAGTGCCTTTTGTTTTTCATCTGAAGTTAAATTAACTTGTGATTGTTGCTGTGCCATAGTAATGTGATGGTCATTCAATCCAAACTCCATGATTATGACGGTTGATACAACTGCTATGACAACCAGGACTATTAGAGGAAGTGATGAGTGAATAAAAGAGTCTTTCTCACCATTCATCAGCACTTATCGGTGTCCTATTGTATTTTAATATTTTTCATTAAGCAAGGTAAGTAACTCTATACTCTATAATCAAACTAGCCTATCTTTAGTTTTATCCATATTCCTGGTCCTAAAGCCCATTATTTATCACCTATTGTTTGATAAATATCTCGTCTACATAACACCATTTCCAGTTTTCACCAGGCTCATATGACTTTATGACTGGATGACTTGTTGATTTGAAGTGTTTTGTTCCATGCTTATTTGGAGAAGAATCACAACAACCTACATGCCCACATGACAAACACAATCGTAAATGTACCCAGTCAGATCCAATTTTTTCACATTCTTCACATCCTTGAGTCTTTCCTTTCATTTGGAGGTTGACTTGTTCAAGGTGTCCACAAGATTCCATACCTATAATATGCGTTTTATTATTATTTAAGTTTGATAATAATCTGCTTCCTGTCTAGTATGCTTTACAGGACTTGACGAATACTACTATATTTAATAAAGATCAAAACTATATGTATACTCTAAAAGGAATGAATACCTATACTAGTATTAAGAAAGTAGCAGTAATTAGGTTTAGGAATTTGTACGGTAACAAGGTGAGTTGAAATAAAAAAGAGTAAACGACCTTTAAAAAAAGAATCTAAGGACTTGACCAGTGTAAACGTTGAAACTGAGCATATACAGGGCTCGATTGATTCACCCATTACTTTAATAGAATACGGTGATTACGAATGTCCGTATACTGGAATGGCTTATCCTATAGTCAAAGAAATAATGAAGAGGTTCAAAAATAAAATATACTTTGAATTTCGTAACTTTCCTCTCAATGATATCCATCCTCATGCTCAACATGCCGCAGAGGCTGCTGAAGCCGCCGCAGCCCAAGATAAATTTTGGCAAATGCATGATTATCTCTTTGAACATCAGAAGGCATTGGATGATAGTCATCTATTGCAGTACGCAAAAAAAGTCCGATTAGATCTTAATCGATTCAAAAAGGAAATGACAGGACATGTCTACGCTCCTTTAATAGAAAAATCATTAAAAAGTGGGATTGATCATGGAGTAGAAGGTACACCAACTTTCTTTGTCAATGGTAAACACTATGAAGACTCATGGGATTTGGAACCGTTTTCTGATTTTTTGAGTACTATAAATCCGTAGCTCCAATTTAATCACACGATATGTGTCAATTAGTTACTATCAAATAGAGAAGTTCCTTTATTAGATATGGAGGATAAGACAGACTGGATCTTTAATCAATTAGAATTAAATAATAAGTTCATCCCACATCTATTATACAGTTCCTGGATATAACCATCGTTGCAGCAAACGATTGACAATAGGTAGTGCAAAATAGGTAAGCGAAATAACTAAAATTGCGCTGAAAATTATGGCATTGCCAAATATTGGCCACTGTCCAATGAAGGGATTAAGAATATATCGGGTTGCAGAGCTAATAGCAAACGCAGCAAAGAAAATAACAATAGTCATTTTCCATCTGGGCGGTGGTGATTGACTAAGAGTTTTCAATCCTGGCAGAGTAAACCATGTTTCTAAACCAGTAGATTGTTCGTAATGGCGTGTAGAGTAATTGTTTACTTCCTCTAATAGCTTTACTGCTTCTTTTGAGTTATCCCATGCTTCCATCGATGCCTTGTCAGTAAAACGGCGGATAATATACCGCATAGATGATTTACTACTTCCAGGGATGATTATTGTAACACCAAGGTAGCCAAAAGCTTTTCTTTGAAGTGCAATAAAACGCTTTAGCCAATTGTCATAATCTCTTTCATAGCCAGGATTAATATTCCTACAAATTACAGAGGTGACTTCATTTTGATAATCGCTTGGCAATTCTATTACTGATACCTATCACCTTTACGCATATATGATTAGCTCTAATTTGCAATACAATTTTATAAATCACCTTAAAAATTCATCCGCGCCAAACTATGTCAATCGGCCGAGTTAACCACTTAACTACTTATGGATAGTAGACCTAGCTAATCTGGTCCACATGTCAATTCTCGACTAATATTGAAATTTTAACAATTTTTGTATATAATAAAATAGACCCTTATTCATACCTATACATAAATGATTGAGTATGTATTCATGAATGGTAATGAGGAAGAATTATGGGAAATAGATTATGAAAAGAGGTTCGCCTTGGATGTATCCGAACTTAATGTCGTAAAAGAGAAAGTAGTAAAATATCCAGGTACCATTGAAGATTATTTGAGGGAGAAAGGTTTTGAAGAAGTGCATTTTCACGAAAGTGGAACACTTCCTTCTCATGCGCATTATGGAAGTAAACGAAGTTGTTCATTTAGGTAATTGTTGTTACAGCTTTTTATGAGTATCATAGAAAGTGGATAGTCAACTCGGATCCAAATTTGCCTTCCAAATTTGCTGAAATGTCTATACGCTGTTTGTATTCATCGTTTACGTATAGTGGATTCATATGTGCTTTGTCCAATTTAGTAGATGCGTTCAATGGGTTCCTTATTTATTTTCTTTCCAAACCTAAATTTAACTTAAACTTTTATTAAAATGCAGTTTATATTAAAGACGATGTAGATAAGATTAGAAATTCTAATTTTGGTCCGCTATAATATTCAATCAAATTCCCTTTTGCCCATTTGAAAACTCCCATTGTATTTTGATTCCTTATGCAATAATCAATTCTGTTAAAATGAGCCGTCAACAAAACTATTTGGCGGTAAAATAATTGATATTAAAAATAAAATAGGACATCCATGAAATTATATCCATTCATGTTCAGACAATTGATATCGCTATCATCAATCCTTGTTTTTATATTACTCCAACAAACTTTATTTGCACAGGATAATGCTATCCCTAGAATAAGAGAATTCCAAGTTCCACTAGGAACTCATCCGCACGATGTTGCACCTGCTCGGAATGGATCGGTCTGGTATACTGCACAGCAATCCGGAGAATTGGGATTGCTAGATCCATTAACGAATAAGACACATCACATCGCATTAGGTAAAGGGTCGGCTCCGCACGGTGTTATTGTAGGGCCGGATGGTGCACCATGGATTACAGACGGAGGTCTAAATGCCATTGTAAGAGTAGATCCTAATACTAAGAACGTTAGCTTGTTTCCACTTCCTGAGAACACTGGCAATGCGAATCTCAATACAGCCACATTTGACCACAATGGGGTTCTATGGTTCACCGGTCAGAGCGGGATTTATGGGCGATTGGATCCAAGGTCTGGAACAATCAAAGTGTTAAAAGCTCCTGGCGGGCAAGGACCCTATGGTATTTCTACTACGCCAGATGGAGAGGTTTACTTTGCATCTTTGGCAGGCAGCTACATTG
>VBPR01000180.1 GCA_005877345.1 Nitrososphaerota archaeon | reverse complement strand
TAGTGCTCCAGCCTTATGCTCTGTTTCTAAGTATTCATTTGTAGGAATCGAATCCGTTACTATACCTGCGCCCGATTGAATATAGGCGTTGTTTCCATTTTTGAATAAGGATCTTATTATTATTGCAAAGTCGCAACATCTATTGAAAGAGAAGTAACCCAGAGCACCTGCGTACGGACCCCTAGAAGATTTTTCAAGCTCTGATATTACTTCCATAGCTCTCAATTTGGGTGCACCAGAAACCGTACCTGCTGGAAATAAAGATCTAAAAGCATCAAAACTGTCGTATTTTTCGTCTAAAGTGCCCGTTATATGTGAAACTAAATGCTGAACATGACTGAATCTCTTTACTATCATCAATTCTTTTGGTTGTACTGACCCAAATTTGCATATTCTACCCAAGTCATTCCTTGCCAAATCTACAAGCATGG
>VBPR01000179.1 GCA_005877345.1 Nitrososphaerota archaeon | reverse complement strand
TCCAATAATAAGTCTCTTTTTGTATTTAAAGAAATACATGTAGGGTGATGGATTCAATTTCCTGAGATTCTGGTAAAGATGCATAGGATCACCGTACAGTCGAAATTTGAATTTTCTAGATATTACTACCTGAAAGACCTCACCTTGATATACATATTGTTTTGCTTTCTTCACGTTGGAAAGAAATTCACTTTTAGTTGTTTCTGAAACTGGTTTTGAATAAGAGATGCCTTTTGCCAGTATTTGGTCTTTGGAATTTATGATTTTTTCTAATTCCTTAAGCCTTGATTTTTTACCGATGTGAAAATAGTGAGTTGCATTGTCCTTCTTGTCATGAATCAAGCCATCAGTATAGATCCCAAATTCCATTAAAGGAAACAAATTGTTAGATCTTTTTTGCGGTAACTGTTCCCAGAATTTAATAGCGTCATAGCTCACGTATCCCACTGCTCCTCCTATGTATCGGAGTTTTTTCTCATCAATAATTGGCAGTATTTGTCTTAATTCCAAAAGAGGATCCTCCACTTGTTTTTTGTATACGATTTTTTCGTTTTGGTAAATTTGAAATTTTCGTCTATCACACTTTATAGTAAATTCTGGATCAAATCCTATTACTGAGAATTCTGAAAGTTCCTTAGGTCCAGTTAAAGATTCCAAAATAAATACATCTTCATAATTCATATAAATTTGCTTAAAGATCTCAAATGGATCCCTGTCTGTATCAATTTTTTTCTTATTGAAGATAAGCTCATGTGGACTTGAAATAAGATCCTCTAGCATTTACGATTGTTACCATAGAATGGTGTTTTATAACATGATTTAAGCATTTATTTTTAGATTTAAAAGAAGAGTATTTGTTCCCAATTAGAATTTTGTGAAGTAAATAAACAAATTGACAATATTAATGTTTTTGAAAAAAGCAAACAATATAGAAAAAAAATGGCTTGCTGGATTGGTAATTGTTCATGTCTACGGAATCATTTGGTAGTTCTACGTTGGTCAATCGAAGGTTTATCATCCCAGGAAGCTCATACTTATTCGCAGCGTTCTAAACAACACTGCCTTTACTATATTCAATAATTATGACAATATTATGTTAAACTGATATTAACGTAACATTATAAGCAAGTACCCAGCATACAATAGATGTATAACCAATTTACCATACGCGTAAAAGAAGGACATTTTTTTGTCTGCTAACAATAGGATTGTTAGTGTTGTAGATGATGATTTTTCTACTACTAGGCTCTTCCATGAAGCTTTGTCTGAAAATATAGATAGTGTTAGTGTTGTTTCTTTCACTGATCCTATTATTGCCCTAGAACACTTTTCAGATAATAAGGATGCTTATGCTCTGGTTATTGCTGATTTAAGGATGCCTGGTCTAAATGGATTGGAGCTACTAAAGAAGGTAAAGACCTCAAATTCCAATGTGAGGACAATATTGATGAGTGCTTATAATTTTGAAGAAGATATATTATTCCTGAAATATATGGAAGAAGGTATTATAGATTCAACTATTGACAAACCCGTCACAATGAATAGGCTATACGAAAGAGTAAGAGATGAATTGCAGGCTTATCAATTAAAGAATACTAAAGATGCAAAAAAATTATAGTTAAGAGCCAAAAAATAGAAAAGAAATGGTTTACTAATTCATGATAGCTTTAAACCTATCCTTATTTTCGTTCCACTCTTGAATTAGCTCTTCTCTCCAAACTTCAATATTGCGCCATCATCAAAAATGATTCCATTTCGACTTTTACCTTACGAATGATTCACCTAATTACCGTATGGTTACTCACCTCTTTATATAGAGCATTTTCCTTATCGAATGGTAGTGATTTTGAATAATGGAAAATGAAATTGGAAATCAGGTTCGGTTGTTTATATGGCGAACTACAAAAAAGAACCATGATACTATGATGACCCTTGAAGAGCCAGCCAAAGATATGTTTGGGAAAGTCGGAGTACGGCAAGAAATATACCACCTAAGCAATACTAAGGATCCGGAAGCGGAGAGTATGGGCTTTACTAACATATCCAAGACCGTTTCTGCAAGAGACGATGAAGAAGTTTGGCTCGAGCTACAGTTCTATAAAGATAGTAAACACCACGATGAAGTAGCAGAAAACATGAAGAATGATAAAAGTGCAATGGAGCTTGGGAAAAAGTTCATGGAAATTATTACACCAGGATCATGCGTGGAGGGCAAGTTCAACCAGTTCGGGAGCTAGATAACATGCCAACAATTGTTCATTTTGAAATACCTGCAGAAGATATCGAAAGATCAAAGAAATTCTATAGTGAACTGTTTGGTTGGAAAATAGAGAAATTCCCTGGCGAGACACCTGCAGGGGAATATTGGATGTTGACGATAACCGATGATAAAGGGAATAAAGTATTAGGCGGAGGTATGCATAAAAGAATGTTTCCAGAACAACAAATTACAAATTACATAGATGTAAAATCAGTAGACGAGTATTCGTCTAAATTAGAGAAGCTGGGAGGAAAAGTGGTTAGAACTAAAAGAGCAGTACCTGGAATGGGTTATTTCGCATTTTGCTTAGATACAGAAAATAACAGCTTTGCTATATGGGAAACAAATGAAAACGCTAGGTGAACATAAAAAGAATATACCTCTACTCTTTATGTTATGTAACATTAGTAACATGATTTAAATCTCATGAGATCGATATTTTACAAATTTATTGATAAATTCTGTTCAGTATTTGTTAAAGAATTAAAACATATGATGAAACAAACCTGATTTTTCTAGCTAAATTAAATGGTAACACTTTGCATTTTAATTCAGAGTTAATCTCTTTCACTAGCGATCAATTATGTTAGCGGTTGCCAATGGCTTTCTGCCCATAAAGCCTTCATCCTTTCTATGCCAAAATTTTATTTCATTTTCACCTTCTTTCCAACAAAGCCATACTTCTTCATCAAACCTCAAGGATGGAAAATCTAAGAGTCCTTCGTCAACACTTTTGATCATGACTCCTTTATTTTCCAATTCTGCTATTATTTGATACAGTTTAAAAACAGAGTTATTTAGCTCCTGTTTTTTATTTATGAAATGAGTGAATTTTGTACCATCATTAACCATTCTTTGTAATTCTTCCTGAAGTTTAATCACCTTATTTTTTTGAATAGTAATACTTGAAAATAATTTTTTTACTTCTGGCAAAATTCTATTAGCATCTTGCGGAGTAAAGTAAACCGACATACATTCCAAAAATTACACAAGACAATTTAATCATTATTATTTCTCTGTACTTATTGTTAACAATGGCTGTCTGATATTTCTTATTGTTAACAAAGGCTGTCTGATATTTCTCAAAAATGCTCTCGTCCCTATATTTTGTGTTTGCCCTTTCTGATTCTATTCAAATCACCGAGTCCATGTGAGTAAACTTCCCATGAATTTGATCTTCCAAACAGATTGTCTAATTTATCTGAAGCGTTAACGGAGAATTTATTTAATGCAAGATGAATTGATTCATGGCTTATAATTGAGGACGCTACCTCAGCCGTCTTCCCCACCGAATCATATTCCCTCCAAGATCGATAATTAGATATAAATGCCCGAGACTTTCCATAGTAAGATACAAACATCAGACCTCTTCTACCCATCATTCCACGTAAACGAAGATCCGCAACCATCCTTTATCTGTACTCTGATATATTCATTAATGTTTACAAGATTTTTCTGATCTACACATATTAAATATCTCAATAATAATATGACTTATTACAATAGATTCTTACAGATATTATTAAGAAAGTCTTTCAATAATGAGAAAATTACAATATTTCTGGAATAGCAAAAGTACTCAAAATATTTATTTACTTGTGAAGCCTCACACTCAAGGTAATACTCTTTTAAAACAGGAGGTAAATTGTGATTTTATGACGAATTTGAAATTACAAAATAAATCAAAGATATTAAAAAATAATTATTCTGATTCATTAAGATTAACTCTGGACGCCGTAGAGGTTGGCTTAAGAGCGGTAAACCCTGTGTCTTTGATGAAAAATTCAGTTAAATTGAGACGAAATCGATTGAGTATAATTGATTATAACGGCAGGAAAATTGACTTTGATTTTGGATCTTTTAAATCGATTTACCTGATTGGGGCAGGTAAGGCAACGGCCTCAATGGCTGATGCCTTCATAGGGATACTGAGGAATAGGAAAATCAAAGATGGTTGCATTACAGTTCCTTACGGACTCAAAATGAAAAATAAAATGTGTTCAGTAACAAATGCAGCTCACCCAATACCAAATTCCAATGGAGTTCTGGGTACAAATAAAATAATGAAATTACTGGAAAAGGTTAAAAAAAATGATTTGCTTGTAATGTTCCTATCAGGAGGAGCTTCAGCTCTTATGCCTTTACCCTTAGATATCTTAACCTTACACGAAAAGCAGAACATAACTATGAAGCTCCTCTCATCAGGAGCAACAATTGATGAAATGAAT
>VBPR01000178.1 GCA_005877345.1 Nitrososphaerota archaeon | reverse complement strand
TTTACCATCCCTATAGCTTCAGCAATTCCTTCACATGCAATTGCGCAAAGCTGACATCCAGTACATTTATCATGAAATAGAATATGCCGTCCTCTAGAACCTGCAATACCAACGCCTCTCTTTGGATCAAATTGATATCCATCACCAACAAACTTTAGTTTCTTTTCTGGATATCTCAAAGTAAATCTCTTGATAAGGAGATGCTTTGATCCTGATTCAATAGCTTTTATGAAACCGCCTGCTGAGGTCATACCGACAGTAAACCTCCCGGACCAAGAATTCCACCATAAACAAGTGATAGTGCGGCAAATATATTGATGAAGGCCAATACTATTAATTTGTACCAACCAGTATGCAACAATATATCGATTCTAATTCTAGGATTGATACCTCGTGGTAAAAGGATCAACATTATCATTCCAAGGGTTTTGATGGTAAACCAAAATATTGCATTTACGGTAATTGCGTTGTATATTTTTACTCCCGTATATCCTGGCATGATTTCCGCAGGAAAAATTTGAGGTCCCCACCATCCGCCCAGAAATAGAATAACGAATAGGGCAGCCAGTGCGTACAATTTAATATATGTTCCCAATTGAATTAATCCATATATCATACCCGAAGTCTCAGTTAACCACCCCGCAACTATCTCACTTTCTGCTTCAGGCAGATCGAATGGAATTCTTTCAAGTTCTGCAAGCGATGAAATATAGAATACAAATGCGCTTATCGGTAAAAAGAGTATAAACCAATAAGAATGCTGAGCAATTGATATATCGGTAAGATTCAATGAACCTGCCAGAATTACTACTGAAAGAGCAGAAAGAATGAAAGGAATTTCAAAGGCAATCATCTGATGAAGAGCCCGTAATCCACCGATGAACGGGTATTTGCTGTTACTAGCCCATGAGAATAAAAGTGCAATAAGAGGGAAAAATCCCAAGAATGCGAATACAGCTATTATGCCAACATCGAGGTCCGCAACTACCCATCCTGGAGCTACTGGAATTAACGATATCACTGCGGCAGCTGTAACTACAAAGGCAACAGGAGCTGCCCAAAATATTAGCTTGTCAGCCCCAGATGGGACGATAATCTCTTTTGATATTAATTTCAACCCATCAGCTATCAATTGCAAGATACCCTCAATCTTTCCTGCATAAAGTGGCCCAATCCTCAATTGCATTTTGGCAAGGAACTTGCGTTCAATAAAAATAGTTGCCCCACCCAGGAGGGCAGCATAGGTAAACCCTGGGAAAACAGCTACTCTAAAGAAATCGGTATGTATCAGGAATTTTATTATTGGAATGGTTCTGGTAGGATCTACCATCATTGAAAAGAAGAGATATGGAGTCAGTACTTCTCCATTTACAGGTGGAAGCGGTACGTAAAATAAGATGATAAAGATTAACGGAAGTCCTACTAATGTAACGATGATAAGTATCCAAAAAATTAACTGGATTAAACTTCCTACAAAGTTTCCGAATCTAAAATCTCTTGGAGCGGTAGCCAATGTTATGATACACCTTTGCTACCGATCATTTCTTGATACCTATTATTTTTTTCTTTATCAACTTTTTTACTAAATTGATGATTTGGTTCATGCTGCATATTTATCTGTCAGCCTCCACAGGCCAATAATTTAATGACCAATAAATTGATGGCATATCAGCCAATTTTGATCCTATTAAGAGGAATGGAAGTGCTAGCATGTTCCTAAATGAGCCTACTGATAACTTGACCCTGTAAGGCTTTGGTGTTCCGTCGCTTACTATATAATATCCTAAAGCTCCCCTTCCTGATTCTACTCTTTTATAAGATTCTCCGGCTGGGCCCTTCGGATTTGGTTGTAGCTTTGCTCTTACTTCACCTGATTTGGGGATCTTATCAAGTAACTCTCTAATAATGTGGCATGATTCTTTCATATCAAGAAACGGAACCATAGATCTTGCATAAGAATCACCAGTCTTCATGTACTGTATCTTGAAATCTATTTCATTATAGACGTCATATGGTTCTGCCTTTCTAACATCAAAAGGAATTCCCGACGCTCTCAGAACAGAGCCTGTAACCCCTAACTTTATGGCATCTTCCTTTGTCAGAATTCCAACACCCTCCGTTCTCTGTCTGAATAATGGATTATTGTAAAATATGTCCTCATATTCGGCAAGTCTTTTTTCAAAATATGCAACTTGTCTTAAGCATCTTTCTTCAAATCCATCGGGCATATCATTGCGAACCCCTCCCGGAATGTTAAATGCATGGGTAACCCTCGCGCCAGTAAGTGCTTCCAAGAGGTCAATAAAGAGCTCTCTGTCTCCAAGTGGCCACATAAACATAGTTGAATGTCCAAGAAATATGCCGTATATTCCCAACCAGTAAAGGGTATACACCTGCCTATTAAGTTCCGATGCCAAAGCACGAATATACTGCCCCCTGAGGGGAACTTGGATATTGGCAAGTTCCTCAACTGCTAAACTATATGAATATGTAATATTTGTTGAATCGTGAATAACTGGTCGCTCAAGGTGCGGAATATTTTGGATAAAGTTTCGGTATTCGCACATTTTTTCTTCGCCCCTATGTACGTAGCCAGGATCTGGGTCACAATATACAATATAATCTCCATCTACCTTTATAGTAAATCTAAAGTGGCCCGAGCCTGGATGTTGAGGCCCAACACTAAGGGTCATCAGTCTATCTTCTTCTGCCTCTTTTACAATTTCAAGCCCCCTCCTAATAGTTTCATCAAATTTCTGTTCATTTTCCACCTTTTATCACCTATCTCCCTTTAATTCTAAACTCCTTTCTTAACGGAGGAATATCTGCCCAGTCTTCTGGCAACAAAAATCTTTCGTTTCGTGGATGTCCTTCAAAATAGACGCCAAGCATTTCAAAAGTTTCCCTTTCGTGATATTCCGCACTCTTAAAAATATTAATTAATGTTGGCATCCTTGACTCATTTCTGTCTACCCTTGTAGATAAAGCTAAAATCTGTGAGGAGAGTTTATCATCTGAATAAGAGCTCAAGTGATATATTACTTCAATCTGATTATCCTTTGGGTAGTCTGTGCCTGAAACTGATTCTGCGTGATCAAACCCTAGTCTGTCTTTGATAAAGGAAGCTACTTGAACGATCTCATTTGGAGGAACGAGGATCTTTGCTCTCCCAGGACGAACATAGATTACCTGTACAAGTTTATCGCTAAATCTTGTAACTATTTGATTGATAAGACTGCCTTCAAATTCTGGAGTTATGCTCTCAGTTTTTTTTGATATTGAAGTCTGTGTTGAATCAGTGCTGGACTTTTTTTGCTCAGAATTATTTTGGGTTTTAGATTGATCCGAGCCCATTTTATCTAATCTTCGACCTTTTTATTTTTTCTTGCAGTAGCATACAGCCTTGAATTAGGGTTTCAGGTCTTGGTGGACAGCCAGGTACATATACATCGACTGGGATAATACCATCAATCCCGGGAAGTACATTATAAGAATCGATATATAGTCCTCCTGTAATTGCACAGGCACCCATTGCAATGACATATTTTGGATCTGGCATCTGATCATAAACCATCCTTAGCCTAGGAGCCATCTTTCTGGTTACGGTACCTTGAACAACAACCAAATCGCACTGTCTTAATGAACCAAAAGCCTCAATTATTCCAAATCTTTCAACATCATATCTGGGACCAGAAGCTGCTCCAAACTCCACACTACAACAGGCAGTTTCCAGATGGACTGGCCAAAGTGACCAGATTCTTCCCCAATTTATTGCATAACCTAGAGGAAGATCTAATGCTCTTGTAAGAACGTCCCCAAGTTTTCCAACCAGGACATTAAAATTAGTGGGATTAACCAGATCTTTCATCATTAGTGAGTTTCAACCTCCAATTCAAATTCTTTAAATTTAATCCTTAGATGAATAAACTCAAAATCTACCAAATGCCTTTCCTCCCAGAAAGATAAAGCGCGTAACCCATAGCAGAGAACATTATAGCAAGAAATCCAATTATGGGAAGTGTTGCTGAACGTGATATTGAAAAGAGTGATGCGCCCCATGCATACAAGAAAATAGACATGACATCAAAAACGACAAACATGAGAATATAAGAGTAGTATTGCATCATAAAGTGAGCTCTCCCTTCACCGGATGGCATCTGACCGCATTCCATAGGCAAAAACTTTACAGGGTTATATCTTCGTCTTGGCGAGAGTAATTTTGACAAAAACAATACTGGAACAGTGGCAAGTAAGCCAAAGCCAAGCATGTACATGATAGGTGCAAACTGGGTAACAGTTTCTCCAGCCAAGGCTAAACTTGCTGTTTATGAATCATATAAAAATCTTGCTTCACAATTATTTATCCAAAATTATACTAAATAGCTGTCTTGCAGTGGCACGCGGATGAGTAAGTACCAGTTTCACTAATTTACTAGTAGTAAATTGAGCTTTTATGAAATCAAGAAACTCTTCAATGGTCATTTGTTGAATGATTTCAACTTCTCTATCCCAAGACTCATTATTCATCTTCAACCATCTTGATTGAACTTTAAGCGATGATTTTATTCTAGAGCTTACCCGTTGTTTCCAGAATTTTTCGTACTCCTGTAACGATTCTCTAGTACAGTCCTTCAATAATGAGTTAGCCCCAATCTCACCTGCTACTCGCCCAAATTCTATTGCAAACCTTATTCCTTCAAGCACAAGGGGGTTAGCCTGACCTGCTGAATCTCCTACCAACAACAGCCCGTCAAAAATGGTGGCTTTGCGAGAACCCTCATTCGGGATGAATCCATAATGGAATTCAATTGGTTGTATGTTTCTAAGCTCGTCGATTGGTTTTAACTTGCTTTCTATAATGGAATTCAATTTTTCAATTGGATCAGAATTTGATTCTGGCCGTCCTACGCCTGTACCTATTCTTACACGTTGTTTTGATATGGGAAAGATCCACGCATAGCCCGCATCTGAGTATCTATCTCCAACCATCAAAATCCAGGTCTCAGGATCTATGTCATCACAGTAACATTCGTATTCAGCACCTATTCCATATCTTTTCCAATTATGAACGATTCCAGCTCTTCTTGCTACAATGCTATTAAATCCACTTGCATCAATTACGAGTTTTGAATCAAATTCAATTTTGCCTTTAGGTGTATTGGCTACAATTCCAGCTATTTTATTTGAACGTGATATTACAGATTGTACTTCACTTCTTACGGATATTTCTGCTCCTTCTCTCGCAGCTAGCGTTGCTAGATATTGGTAAGTAGCCCTGACATCCAGGACACAAGACTTTGGTGTATTTCCCCTAAGAATGACGTCTTTTGAAGGAGAGATTATCCTGAAATTCTTTATTGGATTATAATATTTTTCCGGTATTTCAAGTCTTTTCATATCGTCTATCCATGACACCCCACTAGTTCGAATGTTCTGTGCTATAGAATCATCTTTCTCTAGGAGAATAGTTCTGGCGTTCTTTCTAGCCGCGGAATATGCAGCGGAAAGGCCTGCCGGTCCACCGCCCACAATCAGTATATCGCACTTGGTCATAAAATTCACTTATCGCTTAGTTAATCATCTATTGAAATTCAATCGAAAGTTATATTTTAAAGTAATGTAGATCCAGTGAACTATCAACGCTTTTATTATGCCATCTTGAAAATTTACATATAGAAAATTTGACAGATAATGAAATATTACGTTCGGATGGTTTGAAGGAAGGAAACGCTGCACCAGGTTTTACATTTAAGAGTAAGAATCAAAGAATGAATTTGGCTGATTTTAGGGACAGAAAAGTAGTCCTGTATTTTTATCCCAGAGATTTTACAACTGGCTGTACCACTGAAGCTTCAGAATTTACGAGAGATTATGAAAAATTCAAGAATGCTGGCATCGAAATAATCGGAATTAGCCCAGATACCGACGAGTCGCATTAAAAATTCAAACAAAAGATGAATATTCCATATCACCTGGCCGCCGATGTAGACAACATTATTTCAAAAAAGTACGGTACTTACGGACTGAAAAAGTTCATGGGTAAGGAGTATATGGGAGTTAACAGGACCACTTTTTTAGTAGATGAAAATGGAAAGATAGTAAGAATTTTCGTTAAGGTCAAACCAATAGGGCATAGTAACGAAGTCCTTGAAGCATTTGGAATAACAAATTAATTGATTAGTACAGGTACGAAATCTCATCATCTATAATGTACATGGATATCCCAAGATAGTCTAAAGTCTTTTTTATGGTATCAAGAATTTTGGTTTCAGTTCTTCCTTTTTGATACCCAACTAATATAGTGGATGTAATTATCAAAGCTTCTTCTGAATGCCTATTCCACTCTAGAAAATAATTGTTGTACATAGAGTTATCTGATTTTATTTCCACCATTAGTTTATTCAATCTTAGAAACAATGTAATAATTATCACACGTAGTTTTTGTAATATTAGTTTGACCTGCTCTGTATCAGGAATCGAGGGTATTTCATGACATATCTTATTTTGATAATAATCAAGATTCTTGGCAATACTTACTGATCTAAATATCGCAGGAATTTGTGATTGCATTTTTCGTACATTGAGGGAAGCTTTTACAAACATTAAATCAGATTTATGAATAGCAAATTGATCTGTAGTAATTCCATCTTTGGCAACTATACTAAAACAATTTGAATTTGCGATATAGTTTTGTACTATTGTACGAATTAAATGGGACATTTTTTTAGATACAGACGGAATTTATAATTTGATTCTATATGTCATCATCCAGGTTTAGATACTAGCTCTTCAATGTGTTCCAATATCTTAATATGATGTTCTTCATCGACTATAATGCTTTTCAATAAAGATTTTGTTTCTACATCGTCAGCCAGTGCTACGCATTTCAGTAACAGATCCCTTGATTCCTTTTCTTCATCTATCGACTTAATGATTCCTTGTTTTGTCAGATTTAAACTACTGCTAGCACCTTCAATAGTAGTCATCATGGTAGAAATATATTCAATGTGTCGCAAGCCATCATCCAACAACTTGTGCACATAATTCTTTATTATACCATTGTTCAATCTGCTCAACACTGACATGTAATGATTCATTTCATTCACTTCTGCTTCATGTTGCGATTTCAATAAGGTATAAAGATCTTGCTTTCTTTTCAATAGTGAATCAATATCCAATATGATAACCTATAAAGCATTGATAAAAAATTTATCGAATCAACATGCATAAAGATTGAAATTCTTTACACTACATAATTTTGGAAATCACTTAGTTGTTAACTAAAGCTGAACTATGCGAGTGTAAATGTCATGTTAAGTATGGACATAGATCGCTTTGTGAAAAATGTATTGAAAAGCACAAGGCATCGCCATATTATAAGATTCTAAAAAAATTTTCCTGAATGAGATCTATTGGTTGTATGCGGGAGGTGGGATTTGAACCCACGAACCCCTAAGGGATAAGAGCCTCAGTCTTACGCCGTTGACCAAGCTGGGCGACTCCCGCATAGATTTAGCGGTTCAAAAATCGCTAATTTGAATATTTGCTATATAAACACTAACACAAATACATGGTTTTTATAAGACACCTGAAAATAAAATATCAATGCTAATACCTATAAGATGTTTTACCTGCGGGAATCTAATAGCTAACAAGTATGGTGAATATTCTAACAGAATCAAAGCTGGAGAAGACCCTGCGGAAGTTATGGACTCGCTTGGTATCAAAAGGTATTGTTGCAGAAGAATGTTTGTTTCATCTGTTGAAACAATATACCAGGTAATACCTTACTACGAGGCATTACGCAGACGTATGTCAGAAATTGAATCAGAAATAGATTAAGTTTGATGAAATATGCCTGTAATTTCATCATTGAAGGGAAGAATAGTTTTTAACAGTAGAGGATCAAAGTCTATAGAAATAGATGTAATAACAGATAACAAGTTTCTGGGCAGGGCTTGCGCTCCTTCTGGTGCTAGTGTAGGTAGTCATGAGGTTCCAAGTTTTATAGATAATGATCCAGAATTAACCCTTCGAACCTTTGTTTCGAATATGCACAAGTTTATTGGAGTAGACGCCTCAAATCCTATTTCTATTTTTGAAATTCTGAAGTCGATGGATACTTCTAATGATTTTAGTCGAATTGGTGGGGCTGTGACATATGGATTGAGTATTGCCGCTGCAGCTTCTGCTTCAGCGTCCCTGAATGTACCTTTATTTGCAATGCTGAATAAGAAAGGCCCTTATCGATTTCCTTA
>VBPR01000177.1 GCA_005877345.1 Nitrososphaerota archaeon | reverse complement strand
ATTTCCTTATACGGAATACCTACTGCAGGAAGTTATGCTGAGCAAAAAATAAACTTACTTTCGGAATTAACCAATATAACTGGAGTCCCATTGTATATTGGAGAATGGAATGACGTTTCTCGCGACGAACGAATTAATGTTGAAGGAAAGACTGTTAAGGAGATTAATCAAGAAATCAGTAATTTGAACCAGACCGACGCAGACATAATGACAAAAAAATTCAAAGACATTGGCGTATGGGGATGGGCTTTTTGGAATTGGAGTTATTTACCTGATTCTTCAGCTGATTTCAATTTGATAACAGTAACCCTAAATGGACATATGACTACAACTAAGTATTTCGACATTCTGAAGCATGCTGTTGCTATTACTTGACTTAAAGTGTTGGTTGTTTAACAAATTGTCTTTTTGTAGGTGCAATGGATTTTTGGACGGTTTCATAGAAGTAAGTTAGTTTAAACTTAATTATGTTAAACATTAGAATTAGAGGTAAAAAAAGAAAAAATAAATAGAATGTTGTAGATCTATAGAAACAAGATTAGAAGAGATGTCCAAACCAATACAAGTGCCAATAATCTCTCTAAAATTTTTGATAGTCTCTAGTATGATCTTCATTTTGTTTTCATTGCCGTATGCAAACTCTGTAGTTTCTGGTATTCAACCACAGTTCATTGCTGATTCGGGTTCAAGTTATACCCCACCGTCACTTTTGAATACAGGGGCCAATACTTCAGTGATGAATGCATCATCATTGAACAACTCTCCTCAATCCATCATAAAAAATATGAGAAACTCAAATGAAACTTTACCTATCCCAGGGAAACTGCCACAGATCTTGGCAAACAAAAATTACATATTCTCTACAAATAAGAGTGAGATATCAACGCCCAGTAACAACTCTCATATAGGAGAATTCGGTAAAGGAGTAAGGATTGCTGTAGTCATGCCTACATTTACTGCTGCAGCATACGACCATTCGTTCTACGTATTTTACAATAAATACATTAATGTTACACGAGGAGTAAATATCACAAAAGATTTGAATTTGCTTTCCAATAAAGTCACCAACAAACCGTCTTTAAGTGCATCAGGAATCGCCATGCTATACTTGCTTGGAAATCTAAAATGGGTAAGACCGGACGCAAACATTGCGTTTCTAACAGATCAGGATGTTGATGAAGGCTCCATATTTCAGGTGAAAGGAAGCAATGCTTATGATGTCATAATTCTAGGCCATCAAGAATACGTTACTCAAAGAGAGTATGACAACTTTAAGCAATTTGTAGGATCTGGAGGTACAATGATTATTTTGGATGGTAATGTTTTTTATGCACAAGTCAAATACAATAACAATACAGACACCATAACACTTGTTAAAGGTCATAGCTGGGCCTTCAATGGCAAGTCTGCTTGGCGAAGTGTAAACGAAAGGTGGGAAAACGAGACAGCGCAATGGGTTGGAAGTAATTATATCAGTGATATATCTAAATTTAGCAACAATCCCTTTGCTTATTTACCTCATGAGGAACAATATATAACAAATCCTAAAGACATAATTTTACTAAATTATAATGCAACGATATCACCTAGCACTAATAGAACAGGTAGTATAGTAGTTGCAACATATGAACTAAATTATCTAAAAGGAAAGGTAATTGCTCTTGGACTATATTCAGATGATATTATAGTTAATGGTGCCTTTGATCGTTATTTTGATAATTTGATTTTACAATATGCTGTGTGGACCCAGGATTAATTAAAAGCAGGGTAAACAGAAGCGTCATCCAACTGGTCATGAAAAATGGTAGAAATATGGATAACTAATACTTGTATGGCAACAAACTCGCAATACAAGATGAATTTTGTTCTTATTTTCATTCCATATCTAGCTGAATTAGCGGAACGAAAAGTAGGACTCACTGCATTCAATTACTTCAATATGTAGAAGGTACCAACAATAATTACTATCATCTGCAGTAGAGAGCATTACTTTCCCATGTGATTCAGTTTACTCAATAGTTACCATTAAATAGTTAATTAAGATGACTTAACAACATTAAGTAAGAGACTTATTGATTCGGCCCTATTATTAATTGAAATGTCTCTAAAAACGAAACGATTGGCAAAATTTCTTATTGGCGGATATGCCCCAATGATATCACTCGGTATTTTGGTGGTGTCGTTAATATCAATGCCAGTATTCGCACAACAAACGAATTTTATCGCAAGCTTGTCAGGCAAAACTCTCACCGCCAGTAAGTACTCCTGCAACAGGAATAGCGAAGTTTAATGTAAATCCCAATGGAAATATAGCTTATGAGATAGATGGTAAAAATATTAAAGGAATCATAGGTGCTCATATTAGTCTTCAGAACGGAACCGACCTAGCGCAAGTATTTAATCCGTATGTGGAGATTAATGGAAAGCCGGAGATTCCAACTGGTCAAGTGAATGGACAAATATCTAAAGGGGTTATTACAGTTAATGATCTTAGTGGTCCAGTGAGTGGCAAGAACGTTACTGACTTAATAACCCTAATGAAGAACAATTCAGCATACGTTGTTGTTCGCACCCAAGCTCATGAGAACGGAGAAATCCAGGGTGTTATAACTCCTTCTAATGCTAGTGCGAAACAACCCATATAGGTTAGTTCTGGAGATGAGACAATAAGATAACTTTGTTAATCAGAGTATATATGCTACTTTTTTTTGAAGGTGTTGAGTATAGATGTTACAGAAAAACTTGAATCTAGATAATATGCTGGAAAAGAAAGTCAGAGCAAAAAAAACATTAGTAGGTGCTATAGAAGCTAAATCTGACAGTTTCATCTTGGTCACTTCACCGTCCGATGGAAAATACAATATACCAATATCACATATCGAACGTAGAATTGGTAACGAGTTTATGCTTGACATATCATTTAAAGATTTACAGAGATACAGGATCAAGTAAGTGAATACATTAATAATGGGTTAAATTATATATTCTATTAATTATATTAATTAGGCTGAAGGTAATGAATGATAACAAGATTGAAAAATTACGTTCTGACAACGAAGACAATTGGTTATCAAGGTATTCACTATTTGTTGGAAGAATAGATGGGGTACCTGTTTATATAAATTTCAGTTCTGCTTTTGTTTTTATTCTTATTGCATGGACACTTTCTGGTACGATTTTACCAAACAATTATCCAGGTTTAGTACAATCGACCTATATAATAATAGGAATAGCATGTGCACTAATTTCACTATGTTCAATTTTGCTTCATGAAGTTGGCCATTCCATTATAGCAAGCAGGTATGGAATCAAATTTCAAAAGATTATTCTATTTGCCTTGGGAGGGATTGCCTTAAATCAAACTGAAATAACTGTTCCTAAAAAAGAAATATTTATGGCACTTGCTGGTCCTCTAATAAGTTTCATTATTTCTGGTCTTTCTTTGCTAGTTTGGTTCATATTTTTTCAAAGTCATATGTTCATTTCACAAAATTTTCCTATTGATACGGTCTTCTTCTATAGTGGAATAATTAACCTCGTCATTGGTCTTTTCAATCTATTACCCATATTCCCGTGTGATGGGGGAAGAATATTGAGGTCTTTTTTGTCCTACTATACACATGACCACTTTAAGGCTACAATAGCTGCTATAAGGATAGGGATGATTGTCTCAATTTGTATTCTTGTAACAGGAGTGGCTATAGGTGCGAAATTTTCTTTTGTGGGTGGTATTTGGTTAATGTTATTAGCATTCTTCTTGATGAGAGGATCCAGATTATACTACAACCTATATCAAAAATTGTATTCCTGAAATTAAATTGTATTCTCTTTTTAAACTTCATTTAAATAATAACTTTATTAGCATAAAATAAAATAATTTCGTATTGGCATTGTCTTTTAACACCTTTTCGTTTCAAAGCTTATCTGAATTTTTGATAGGAGGATAATCTAGATGTCAACCAGGTTTAATAATATCTAGCGGAGATATCCATAATATTTATAATTGGAGCAGATCAGAGATGGTGGAAATTAAATCTATCAACTTGCGAAACAAAGAGGAAAAATCTATTATCGATAAAATTTTTCGAGTTACTAAAGAATTGAGCTTTCCTGATGATAGAATGAATTTCATAGAGCAGATGATCTCCTTAAGTAAGTTATTGATGAAGTATGATCTAAATATATCAACCACATTTAAAGCTGTAGATGAAAAGGCGCAAGATCCTACATACTATGTAGCTACATATTTTGATACTAAAGATTTGGAGCAAGCATTATGGGTTTATAGAATGATAAGGCTTTTGGCTAGGTATGTTCTCCTTTACGATAAATTTTTTGAGACAAAAAATAATAGATACCATCTGCTAGCCAGAAAAGTACGTCGGTCCATAAATAAAATCGTTGCTAACGAAACCGATAAACATCATCTTAAGTATTCAGTAGATTTTTCATTAAAGCAATTCTGGCCATTTTGGAAGTTTGAGCAGAATGTCAAAAGTCGAATACTTGAAGGCAACACTTTTTCATACAATGAAATAAGAAATTTTAGCCTATCAAAATCATCAGATGCATCAACAATTTATGCGAGAGTATTAGACGCCAAGCTACCAAGCTTTAATGAAAATGTCTCCTTAGTTCTCCATTATAATCAAGCGTTACTTGATCTAATAGACGACTGGGAGGATATAGAGGAAGATATTCGAGGAGACATGCCTAATGTCTTTGTTATGGCTGCCATTGAAAATGTTCCTTATGGCATAATAAAAAAATATGACACTACTAAGTTAAGGAATACTATATCGAATTCATTAGAATCATCAAAATCACCTATTATTAGATTAGTAGACGAGTATCACGCATCAATCAGAAATATTTCTATTCCTAGCAATCTGGTCTTCATAAAATTGCTCTCCGATCATCATGGTGATAGATTGAGAGAGGCGATATCATCATAAGCAGATTCTTAAATGTTCATGAATAAAAATAGACAAAGAAAATATGAAAAGCTACCCTTGAATCGAACCCTTTTAGAGGTAACATCAATAATTATAGAATGGGAAGAAAAGATAATGTGGATTATAATCGAATGTTATCATGGTTTTTACCACCATAGTTAATTTCAAACTCGTTTAGATAAGTTTATTATTGTGATATTGAAATTGAAATTATGAGAGGTAGATGGGCTTCAGCAGCAATAGGTGCAGGCGTAGCCAGACGTCGTGCGGGAGCGGAAATGGAGCAACAAGATGCAGCTCATCAGAAAGAAATGGACCAATTAAAAGCAGATCAACAAAAACAGATAGATCAGTTAAAACAAAGTCAATCACAGCCTCAGCAATCATCCGGTCAGGAAGATGTAACGCAGAAACTCCAAAAATTAGCTGATCTCAAAAAGCAAGGAATCTTATCAGATGAAGAATTTCAGAAACTGAAAATGGAATTATTAGCGAAACTATAAAACTTGACATCAATTTCATTCCTCTAAATATTTATACGATCAAATTCTAGGATAGTTAGACTATCGACGATCTATTTCTAAGCCGTTTTAACCAAGCAAATCAATTAACGACCAATTAGTTAGTTCATCTAGATCTGGTTAATTGAGCCATCGGATTTTTGAATCCGTTTTGTAGCGGATACATTATTTTAATAGATCAATAGAAAACTTTAATGGTAGCTTTAAAGGAAGGAGGGCATGACAGAAGTTCATAACAAGGAGATTGCTGAAAAATTTGTTCAGACTATATTTAATGAGAGAAAAATACATGAGGCAGAAAACTTTGTTACTCCTGATATAACCTATCATGGAATGGAAGAAGTTAAAGGTCTGGAAAATTTCAAACAGTGGATAGACGGAGATCTCAAGGCATTTCCTGATATGAATATCACAATAGTGGATTCATTTGGGGAACAAGATAAACTTGCAATGAGATGGACCTTGAAAGGCACATTTGCAAAGGAACTTCATGGTACTCAACCAAGCCATGAGGAACTGAATTGGAAAGATGTAAGCCATGAGAAGTTTGAGACTCAAGGAGTCGAGATTTTTCATTTTCAAGATGGCAAAATCAAGGAAGCATGGACAATATTTGGAAGCATGGACAGTCTTAAATAACCTGACCCCTGCATTTTAGCTTAATCTTGTTGTCTTAGTACAGCCAGAGCCTGCAAAACAATAAAAAGATACTTATAATTTCACTTTTTTTATCACATTACTGAATGTTGACATCTCCAATTGATTTTCAAAGAGCTTTAATCTTTCAGGGAGGAGGTTCACTTGGAGCGTATGAAGCTGGCGCTTACAAGGCATTTTATGAATTGGCTTCAGAAAGAGACAAAATTATAGGAAGGAAAGATAAACCGTTATTTGATATTGTTGCTGGCACTTCCATAGGTGCTATGAATGCATCTGTTCTGGTAAGTTATGTGAAAGAAAAAAAGACTTGGAGAGGATCTGCGGAAAGGTTAATTGAATTTTGGGAACATCTTACTACCGAATCAGTTGTTGATAAAATGCCAGGTTTTACTCAATGGTGGGATTATTGGCATTATCTTAACAATGTTGTAGCTACGAGTGAATCAGCTAGAAGGTATTACAATACAAAGCAGTTTATACTTAAAGGGGTGCCTAATGTATTCAAACCTTCTCAGACTTTGACAGATAAGACTTTTTTAGATCCTTCTAATGTGTGGTATATTTATAGTAACGGACCATTAAAGCAAAGTCTAGAGAATTTTGCAAAATTTCCGATAGCGACTAGTTATGAGAAAAAAGAACCCAGACTACTCTTGGTGGCTGTAGATGTACAGGAAGGAAACACGGTAGTGTTTGATAGCTATGAGAAGCCCGACGGTAGCCACAAAACTGAATATGGACGTTACGGTATGGAATACTCACATAATGGTAACGAAGGATTCGAACACGTAATCAGGTATAATAATGGAATAGAAGTTGAATTTGTTCTTGCAAGTGGTTCTGTACCCGTTAACTACGACTATACCAAGTTAATGGTAGAAGATTACAGTAACAAACACAAAATCAAAAGTGAAAATCGAGATGAGAAAAAATCTCGTAGAAAAAGCATTAATAAGAAAGAACGCTACTTTTGGGATGGTGGGATTATTGCCAACACTCCGCTAAGGGAGGCCATAATGGAACACCGCAAGTATTGGCACTATGTTAGAAAATCTGAGATTCCACTTCTACGTGCTTTCATAATTAACGTACATCCAATTAAACAAGAATATTTACCTGCTAATTATGATGGAGTAGTAGATAGAAAAAACGATTTGACGTACCATGATAGGACCTTGTTTGATGAAAGGATGGCAATAATGGTAACGGATTATGTTAACATAATCAAGAAACTAATTAAGCTGGCCGACGATAATAAGATTAGAAAGGAGTTAGTGGACAACATTTTACAACAGCAGGCCCTAACGAGAAATTTTATGACTGGCAAGCACTTTACATACGCGGATCTCACAGAGTATATGGTATCTGTCGACCTTGTAGTTAGAGTAGAGCGAAAGAACGATATACATACAATATCAAATAAGACATTTGATTTTTCAAACACTACAATACGACAACTAATAAAAGATGGATATGAAGAAGCACTTGATCAAGGAACTAAAATACTGCAAAAATGGGACTCGGAAGGACATGTCGCACAATTATCATAAATCAAAGTAAAAATAGATCTTAATGAATTTCTAATACATTTTTCTTAGTATTGCATGTTAGAGATTGCTAGACAAAGCGAGATTGATATTCATTGATGAGGGCATTTTTATTCCATTTGGTTAATTAGAAAAAATAAGGCGCGTATCAGATAGAGCTAAAGGAATCGAGGATCAGCTAGTTAGGGCAAATGACCTGGGATCTAGTAATTCAAACTCGTCAAGAAAGATATCCAAGCCTCATCTGTTAGGTGACTTAAATCTAGTTCGCTTTTGCTCCATTCGTCCAGATGATTGATTGCTTTTAAGCGTTCTATACTCATTA
>VBPR01000202.1 GCA_005877345.1 Nitrososphaerota archaeon | reverse complement strand
GAACAAGCAATCAATGAACATTTTATTGATGCTACTCGTAATCAGCTGAGGAAAGCATTTGATTCAGCATTGGGTCCCACATTATACACACTTACCGTAAATAAGAAGGTAATAACATTGACTTTCCCGTTTCAGTCAGGAGGATCTTATTACATAACAATAGATAACGACATAGGGAACGAAGAGCTAATTAGGTTAATAGATTTACTAATGGGAAAAATTACTCTCAATTCGAGTTAACAAGAGACTAACTATTTAGCAAACGCCCTTAGTCTCTTTTTGAATTCTACATCTTTTGCGATTGATGGATGAGCAGGGTCTACCAATATAATTTCATACCATATGTTCTTACCGTCTTTGTATAGGAAATAAGAGCCCAAAACTTCCATATTAGGATACTTTTCATTTACTCTTCTTTCGGCAACTCGTCTCATATTTTCTGTCTGTTTAATTCTTACTACACCCATGTGTTTTGGCCTTCTACCAGATGTGGGACGTTGCTTTCTCATTCCACCTCTTCCGACTTTGGTACGAATTACAATTATGCCTTGTTTTGCTTTAAATCCCAATTTATGAGCCCGATCCAATCTACTAGGTCTTTCGATTCTGTGTATGGTTGGTTCTTTTCTCCATGTCATGGCTTTTTCCTTTAGTTCTTCCGAGTTAGTTTTCCACATTCTTGTCCACATTTCGCCCATATACTGATGCATATTACAGATTACTCCAGATAAGACCTTAATATCTGTATTTTGACCCGTTTAAACCTACCAATCAATCAATGATTTATCATATTTTTAACCAATGATTCTTGTACCTAACAACAAGAATTCTATTAGTTGACAGTAAAGTAAAATATTTTCTAAAAGATGATATATTTACATTATACATGCCAATTAGAACTTGATATTCAGTTTATGCTAGCTTGAGAGAGATTGGCAAGCAAGCTAAATATTTTGAGCTAGCTGGGCTTATCATTAATGATCTAGAGCCCAAATTTGTAAACCTTGAATCCATTCTATAAACTTACTACGGCCGGCTTGATCCCGTTCAGCATTAAGGGATAATTTACTTTCCTCTATATGCCAAATATAACTTAGCCCTCTGAGAAAGTATTTTGGTTTTAATAAACATGTTTATCAAAGTTTAGAGACGAGTGTTTTTGAGTATGAATGTCACAAAAGAGGAAGGATCAATTATAGTTCTATCTTTTCCATAATGTAGAATATAGGCTAAAAAATATAAGCATCATTTTTTGACAATTTAGTAATACTTAGTTGTTGTAAAATGGTAGAGACACTAACATTTATTCTGATTTCGATTCCTACGATGATCCTGTTAGGTCTACGCCATGCGCTTGACGTAGACCATATAACAGCTATAGATAATTTAGTAAGGCTACATAACTCTACCAGAAAATCACAGTTGATCGGGGCAGGATTTAGCCTAGGTCATATGATATCAGTTCTTGCTGAAATGATACTTATCATATACTTTATAGGATCTATAACTAGAGTTGATCAACTCTCATTCTGGGGAGGAGTGATAGGAGCAATTGCATTAGGTGTGATTGGAGCAATAAACATTTACTCAATGAAGAAATGGGGTAAAACTGGATCAGCTATCCTTGCAAGCAAAATTTTAGCTAGGATTGGAGTTATGAAACCTTTTAGTTCTGCTCTAATTGCAGGGATGGTATTTGGTTTAGGATTTGATACAGCTACTCAGATTTCTGCAATTACTCTATCCGCTGTAGCATCAGCAACTCTTGGCGTCCAGGTAGCCCTAGTTCTTGCAGGATTCTTTGCTGCAGGAATGGTTCCTCTAGATACACTAGACAGCTATATACTTCGATACGCTTTTTCTAGAATATTTGACACAAGGGCCTTCAGATTTATGGCTTATTCATTGAGTGGAGCTGCGTTAACGGTGGCAGCTGTTGCCTCATATGAAACAATAACAAACTCAGAAATACTGCCCGACATAACTGGTTCAGTTTTAGCAGTAACAATAATTGTGGTGTCTTTTGGATATGCTTATGCTGCTAGAAAAAGACGAATTGTGAATTCGAATGGTGCTGGTTCAGCTTCACAAATAAAGAACAAACGTCAGAATGACGGTGAGGATGAACGCTTACTTCCTTGAACCCAAATCACTTCAATTACTTTGTTTTTCTGTAATCGCTATTTATTTAGAAATTAGTAATTTGTGTGAGCTAGTATATAGTAAAATCGGCCATAACTCCATGATAACAAATTATAAAATTTCAGCTGAGGATGATATTTATAATTGAAATCGAACAAATACTCTCGGTTGTTAAGTGACTAGTAGTATTACTGTAAAACTTAATAGAGTGAGGTTAAAGGACGGGATGCGAGAAAGAGCCAGTAGAACATTTAAAGATTTTTTTGCAACTATTCAAGGAAAAGAGAAAGGATTCAACGGTTTTATCATTCTTGAGAACGAAGAAGATAGTCATGAGACGCTTGTATTGACACTATGGGAATCGAAGGGAGATATGGATAATTATTATTCTAATACTAATAAGAGGCTTTCAAGTCTAGTGGACGAAGTTAAACCAATGTTCGAAAAAATGCCTGAAAGAATAACTTACAATGTAGCTTCACTTGAACTGTCACATTAAGCCAAGCTGCAAAGTCAATACCACTTCATAGATCGGAGTTGCTTTCTAGCCAGTTCTTGGCAGCTACTATGTCTTCTTGCGTAAGGTTATGTCCGGAATTTTGCCACTTCAATGTTACACTTGATTGAGTTTTGGTGAATATTTCTAACAAACTTTCTGCCTCTGCTTTACTAACGATTGGATCATACAGACCTTCCAATAATATTATAGACTTCTTTGAGAGATCTGGCATAACAGTTGGAATAAACGGCACCATAGCTCGAAACAAGATTGCACCCGCAAGAATTTCAGGACGCCTTAACAAGAGACTCGCAGCTATATTTGCACCATTAGAATATCCTACTGCAATGAGACTTTCAGAATCAAACATATAGGCTGAAGAAGATTTAACTATGAATTCCGCCAACTCATCAGTCCTTATTTTAAGATCCTCGATGTCAAATACACCCTCTTCTAGTCTTCTAAAAAATCTTGGCATTCCATTCTCCAGAACCTTACCTCTTACACTTAAGATTGAAGCATTTGGTGCCAATTCTTTTCCCAAAGGTATGAGATCATCTTCATTACCCCCTGTCCCGTGCAGAAGCAGCAAGGTTAGCTCGGATTCTTTTGCATTACTATCAGGAGGGATGAATCTATGAATAAAATCAAGATCAGTATCTTTCATTATTTTTCGAGCTCTGATACGTTACTTGGTGGTGATAACTTTAGTCTTGGTAAAATCTTTCCAAGACTCGCCCTCTCGGATTCAAGCCATTCAGGTAACATCAGGCGAGTGCCCAGCTCGGACAATTTTTGGTCGACAGTAAAGCCTGGCGGATCCGTTGCGATTTCAAAGAGGACACCTCCTGGTTCTCTAAAATATACTGAATGAAAATAAGTTCGGTCAATTATTGGTGTGGCATTGAGACCGGCTTTAATGATACTTAGTCTAAGGTCTTTTTGTTTTTCATCTGTTGATGTTCTAAAGGCTACATGATGAACAGTTCCTACTCCTATATAGCCCGATGGGGTATAAGGTAGACATAATACATCGACGATGCTAGCACCATGTTCAGAATTTTGGATCTCGTATCGGAAACGACTTTTTTCCTGGCCTACAGATGAAAAGCCTAGTTCTTCCGTTAGAATGTCTGCGGTGCGTTCAAAACCTTCTTCTGATATTGCCACTGAATAGAAACCTCTAATCGCATGCTTAGAGGGTATTCCGCCTCCATTCCAAACATTTACTTCTCTCTTCTGTGCCGACGAGTGAGCCACAAGCTCCAGTTCTAGCCCATCTGGGTCGTATAGGCTCAAGACTTGCTCGTCAAAGCGTTTGAACGGTCCCCTAACTGTTATGTGATTATTTTTCAACCTTGTTTTCCAGTAATCTAACGACTCTTCTGAAATCAGAAACGACGTTGCGATAACCTGTCCTGTTCCTCTATGACCCTTTGGTGCGTCCGACCAAGGAAAGAAAGTCAAAATAGTTCCAGGGCGCCCTAATTCATCTCCAAAATAGAGATGGTAGGTAGTTGGATCATCAAAATTTACAGTCAACTTTACCAATCGAAGTCCTAACACAGTAGTATAGAAGTCAACATTCCTTTGCGGACTACTCGCTATAGCTGTCACATGATGAATGCCATAAATATTGTCCATTATCTTCACTTGTCATTCCTAATATTTTTCCTTACTCTTTTCTGCAAGAGACTTAGAGTGAGACGGTGGCTAATTCGCTCTTGGAATGTAATTTTGTAATACGGTAAAATAACGAGAAACTTTAAAGGTCACTTTTCAACCGGTTCTTCTTTTATCAGAGTAATTTAAAAATAGATTTTGTTTATTTGATTTACTACATGGGAAACGAAAGAATCGGTCATGAAATTCATTTGAAGGAACGTCCAGTCGGAATTCCGACTGAAAACAGCTTTGAGCTTGTCAGTGTGAGTGTTCCGAATCCCAAAGAAGCTCAATTCTTGGTGCGAAACGTATGGATGTCTGTAGATCCCTACATGCGTGGACGAATGAGGGAGGCTAAAAGTTACTTACCATCGTTTCAGTTGAACAAACCTCTTGAAGGTGACTGTGTGGGTCAAATTATAGAATCAAAAAATAATCGATTTAAAGTTGGGGAATACGTGCTAAGCAATTTTGGTTGGAGAGAATATTGGATCTCTACTGATGGTAACGATGTTACAAAAATTGATGCAAAGGAGGCACCGATCCAACGGTATTTGGGAGTTTTGGGCAGGACAGGTCTTACAGCTTACGTTGGGCTTTTAAAAATTGGTGAACTAAAAGGCGGAGGTGGAAATAAAACCGTATTTGTTTCTGCAGCATCGGGAGCAGTAGGCTCTGTAGCATGTCAGATAGCAAAGATAAAGGGTTGCCATGTTGTAGGAAGTACTAGTTCTCTTGAAAAGGTAAAGTGGCTGCTTGATGAAGCTGGAATAGATTATGCTTTTAATTACAAAGTAGGAGAAGACAACATTTCATCCGAACTGAGAAGAGTTTGTCCTAACGGGATTGATATCTATTTCGATAATGTTGGTGGCAGACACCTGGAGGCAGCCCTTGATAACATGAAGGTATTTGGTAGAATTGTGCTTTGCGGCATGATATCACAGTATAATGTTGATACGTTCCCGTCAACAAGAACATACAACCTCTTTTTAGCAATAAGAAATCGACTCAAAATTCAGGGATTTATTGTAAGGGATCATTATGATATCCTAACTGAGTTCTGTACGAATATGTCCAAATGGATTAGTGAGGGGAAAATAAAATGGGAGGAGACCGTATTTGAGGGACTTGAAAATGCATCCAAAGCCTTCATAGCACTATTCAAAGGAGAAAAAATGGGCAAGACACTTGTTAAGATCTGATGGTAATGTCTTTTGTTACATTAATCGGAACGCATATTAGTATATGCAGGAAGTTATGAAAGCTCCTAGTTTCAAATTTACAAATATTCGATTGCCGTAGGGGAAAAATATCTAAGCCCTGTTTAAAATTACTAATACTAGACTAGGTAACATCTGTATTATGTTAGCTGAGCAGAATAAAGAACGCTAAGATAGAATTCTTGAAAAATTTTTGATTCAAAATTTTACCTATTTGTCAGTAATGACTGGATTACCTTTTCTGCTATGACATTCGAAGCAAGCTCCTGCGCTTCTTTTGTTTGAGCAGCAATATGAGGACTGCAAATGATATTGGGAAGTTGTAATAACTTGGTATTGGTAGGAGGTTCCACTTCGAAAACATCAAGTGCTGCTCCAGCAATTCTTTTCTCATTTAGCGCACTAAATAATGACTCTTCGTCTATTATTTCTCCTCTAGATGTATTAATCAGAAAAGCAGTTGGTTTCATGTAGGATAAGGTCTCAGAATTAATGAGATGTCTCGTTTTATCGGTTAGTGGTACGTGACATGTTACAAAATCTGAATTCTCCAATAGTGTCTTTAAATCTGTCTTTATCATTCCTACCTCCCTAACATAATCTTGATTTATTGGAATGATATCGTATCCTATCAAGTTCATACGAAGGCATTTTGCCATTCTACCCAAGTTTCTACCTATATTTCCTACTCCAACTATTCCCAAATATTTTCCTCTAAGTTCAACACCGACAAGTTCTTTTTTAAGCCATTTTCCGGACTTAATGCCATCATTGCCTTTAGGAATATTTCTAGATAATGCTATCATATGACCTATCACAAGCTCTGATACTGCATTCATTGCCGCCTCAGCAGCATTCAATACCTTGATTCCTTTAGATTCAGCATAGCTCGTATCTATATTATCCAATCCAACTCCTACTCTAGCAATAATTTTAACATTAGGAGCAGCATCAATTACCGTTTTTGTTATTTTTGTTCTGCTTCTTACTACAATCACATCACAGTCATTGACAGAGGTTAGTAATTCATCAGATTCAATATCGGGTTTGTAAACGACATCTAATCCTGCTTTTTGTAGTATGGATATCCCGACATCATCTATACTATCACAGATAATTACTTTGCCTCCAGTCTGCATGAGATATGCAAATTACAGGTCTTATAATTTGGTTGCTAAAGGAATTTACATGTAACTAGAATTAGTATCTGGTTGAATAATCCGTATTAAATTAGATCTTCTAATTTAAATTGGGGTTTTATGATTTTGAATTAATATCTGCTCTGCGACAAATGACCTTTCACACCAGTTCTATCATGAAATAGTCTACTATTGTTTTTTATTTCGTTATTCGATCTTGAAATCAGATTAAATGATGATTTAGATAGTTGTATCAGAATTCTTTAAACTGCTTATTACAATGACTAGTCGTGACAAGGCTTTCTCTTCGCCGGATAGGTCTTGTTCTCCGAGGACGGCTTAGGTAAGGTTGACCATCCTAAATTAATGAAGGGGACCATGGAATGAGATTAGAAATAGACATTTGTAGTTCCTGCGGAAGGAAAAAGCAAATACATCAAGTAAAATTTGTTGAAAACCATCTGAATAAAATATACTGCAAAGAATATTACGACGAGCTAATGGTGAATTTAAATAAGCTTAAATCCAAATAGGCGTTTTACCTGATGGGTTATCCGTAGTCGGTCAACCATCGTTCGTCCACCAGTTTTTATGTTTTGCTTACGTTAGATCATGAAATCTTATTTATTTTCTAATCCATATTGTATTACCAATGCGGATAATGATACTGGGGGTCTGCAGATTTATTCACGTGTATGATCCGGATTCTTTGATCCTTATCCGTTGATGGTCGAGACAACTCCGCACACTGGTGGGTCCAAGTTTTAGCACTTCCTAAACAACCCACCAGTTTTTGTAATCTAGAGAATTTTCTATTATATTAATAATGTTCCACTTTTCACCTCTCGATTAAATCCTTCATCTTTTTCTTGTTCTTAATAATGTAGAATTCATAATAATTGTAATTTACATTGTGATTATTATTGAATAAAATGATAATCTTCTTTCTCTAAAAATCATCAAATATTTTATAATTTGATTTTGAAGTTCTATGATTATTAAAAGTTCTAATAGCTTTTCCACGTTGCAAAGTTTCATATTTACTTTAATTATAACTAGAATTAGAAATTATTGCCGCCATTATTGCATCAACATAGTATTTTTTCTTGCTTTGAAAATCTTTAATTTCCCATGCAAAATGACTACCGCCGGTATTGGTAGGTTCGGCCTTGCCGATAATTTTTCCTACGTTATTTAATTGCGGATTTGATTCATATACAGTCCCATCAGACTTTACGTAAACATATTGAGGAGTACCGTCTAGTTGGTTTTTTGAGATATTAAAGGTACTTACGAGTCTTGAAATCGCCACATCTGGAGATATTGGTAACCTGGAAAGTGAAGGACGATTTAGGGAATCCACTATGCCTAAATAAACGACAATAGTAACCAATATTCCAAAAGAAACGGTGACAATGAATTTCTTGTCTATCAATTTCGTTTCTGGTATTTCTCTATCATGTTGTTAATGGACTGACTGTGATAACAATTCAATATCAATATGCTTCAATTCTCTTAAAATTATTTTGAACCAAGAATATTCTTCTTTGATAGGGCATTGTCTAGCTCTTCTCTTGTCATTAGTCCCTTTTCAAGTATCAATTCTCTGATACTTTTATTAGTTGTCATAGATTCTTTGTAAATCTCTGATGCTTTAAGGTATCCAATATGAGGATTGAGCAGAGCGACCAATATGGGACTCTTTTCAACAAATGATGAAAGCTTCTGCTCATTTGCTTTTAATCCTTCTATCATGTTTCTTGCATAAATGGGTAGAAAATTTTTTAACATATCTGTTGACTCCAACATATTCTTTATCATTCCTGGTAACATTACATTTAGTTCAAATTGACCTGCCTGAGCAGCAAGAGCAACTGAAACATCATTTCCTACGATAATAAAACAAATCATGTTAAGGCATTCTGAAAGTGAAGGATTTACTTTACCAGGCATTATAGAAGATCCGGCATGTACAACAGGGATTGTAATTTCTGATAAACCTGCTACAGGACCTGATGCCATCAACCTAGTATCGTTTGACATTTTAATTAATTCTAATGCAATGTTTCTCAAAATTGAGGAGCACATTACTATCTCAAATTTACTTTGTAAGGAAAAGAAATAGTTCTGTGAAGATTTTAAACTTAATCCAGATATCTGAGAGAGATATCTGATTACTAGTTTATCATACCCAGGAGGTGCATTAGCTCCGGTACCAACCGCTGTTCCGCCAAGCCCCACATATTCTAAATCAGAACATACATCTACAATTTTAGTTAGCCCTCTTTTTAGAGAAAACGCGTACTCATTAAATTCCTGACCTAACGTCACAGGTAATGCATCCATGAGATGAGTTCGGCCAATTTTTATAACATCCTTAAATTCCTGAGCTTTTTTTTCAAATGCGGTAATAAGTGAGTTAAGTGAATGTACAACTTCCCTCATATTCATTAATATTGCGATATGCATCGCTGTTGGAAAAGTATCGTTACTAGATTGTGACATATTTACATCGTCATTAGGATTTATGAAAGAATAATCGCCAATTCTATGACCGCTAATTTCAAGAGCTTTATTTGCAATTACTTCGTTTGTATTCATGTTGAATGCGGTTCCTGCACCTGAGTTAATTGCATCAACTATGAATTGATCCAATAAAAGTCCTGAGAGTATTTCGTCACATGCTTTTACTATAGCATCAGCTTTCTCCGCAGGTAATATGTTCAAATCTCTGTTTGCAAGTGCAGCAGAACGTTTTATCATAGCAAATGCCTTTATCATGTTTATGTGAGGTTTCTGACCTGTTACTTTGTACTGGTTCGAAGCTCTTACTGTAAATGGTCCATAATAAGCATTAGAAGGAACTCTGACCTCTCCTAAAGAATCTTTATCAATGCGATATGACTCCATAAATACAAAATCTCGTAATGATCTAATAAATCAATCGACTCCACATATCTGACAAAACTTAACTGTAATAGTTAATTAATTTTCAATTTTTCCAATTTATTTCTATTACGTTTGAATTTACTCTCCGATGACTTTTACTAGAACCTTCTTACTTCGACAACCATCAAATTCTCCATAAAATATTTGTTCCCAAGGGCCAAAATCAAGCTTACCTCCTGTGATGGCGACTACTGTTTCTCGACCCATTATCTGACGTTTTAAATGTGCATCAGCGTTATCTTCTCCAGTATCATTATGCAAGTACTGTTTAGTGGGTAAATGTGGAGCTAGTTTCTGAAGCCATTTTTCGAAATCCAGATGCAGACCACTTTCATCATCATTAATAAAAATGCTTGATGTAATATGCATGGAATTAACTAGACAAATACCTTCACTAACATTGGATTCTTCTACAACTTTTACTATGTCTTGTGTTATATTTATTAGTTTGAATCTCTCTTCAGTATGAAAAGTTAAATATTTTGTAATCGTTTTCATGTTATTCAAAATTTATTATTATTATTTAAGTTATTAATTTGTAAGTGAATAAAAAAACTCTTATTAGATCTATTAATAATTCAAATCTCCAAAAACATGTTCATAAATAAAATTAATGTTGAACCTGAGTTACTCTATTTGATACTTACTATTGCGCTTGTATTTCTTGTATTGGGCTTTAATTTCAGTCTTACTAATTATTCATTTGCTCAATCAAATCAATTTTCTCAACTTCAGAATGCTTCAAAAGCCCAAGCAATTCTACGTTTTCAAAGTCAATTTTGTGGAATGAATTCTACATTACATAGCAACTCTTTCATTGCCGAATATTCACTTCCACAGAAATGTGAAATGCCATTAGGTATACTAGTAGATAATGATACAGTATGGTATTTGTCAACAAAATTGGGCGTTCTTGGAAAATTCAACACAATCGATAACAAAAGTCAGGAGTTAACCATACCTGTCTGGGACAGTCGCTCAAAGCCCACGGACGTATCACAAACATGGGATCTTAAAATGGACTCAAATCGCAATATCTGGTTTACTGACGAAAAGCACAATGGTATATGGAGATTTGAACGAAACAATAATAGTTTCAGCTTCTTTCCTGTGCCAGAACGTCCTTCAGGCTTTGGTACCACCTACCCTGTTTCCATAGTGTTGGACAATGACGAAATCTATTTTGTGGGTATTCGCTCCAAATCGCTTTGGTTTGCAAATATTTCAGATTTAAAAAATAACTCATCCGAAGGTATTTCAAATATTTCTCTTCCGTTGTCATCATTCAGCGGAATAGATCCAGAGCTGGTCAGTACTGGATCAATTGAGTTAGACAGAAATCGTAATGTCCTGTGGATTTCGACTCTCGCATTTGGAGTTAAAGGTCAATTGTTCAAGTTTGATTTAGCTTCAAGAACATTCACTCCTTTCGATCTGCCAGCAGACCTTGATTCACCTGTAGGAATTGCTATTGATGAAAAGGGAAATCCCTGGATTACAGATCATGGAACCAGTATATTCTTTAAGGTTAATGCAACAAATGGCAAGGTTACAGAATTTAGTACCTCGCCACTTTCTAGGATCTCTGCAAATATTCCAAAGGGATCAGGTTATACCTTGCCTTATTGGGTTAAGATGGATACAAGAGGGAATCTTTGGTTCAACGAACACATTGGTAACAAGATTGCAAGATTTAATACAACTGATGGAACACTGGTTGAATATTGGATACCAACACAAAATAGCTTGTGGGCGCCATGTACTCCAAACGAAAGTTCTTGTGGAATTTCAAATGCTCTTCAATTTTCGATAGGAAAAAATAACCAACTGTGGTTTTCAGAATGGACAGAAAATAAATTAGGCATGTTGAATGGCTCTAGACCTCTACCATTTGTTGTGGATACAAGCTCTACAGACTTGAATATCAAGAGAGGAAAAACCACTGAAATACCTCTTAGCGTATCGGCAAACGAACATGTCAACCTTAAAATGATTGCTTCATCCACATTCACAAGTACAGGTGACATCGGAAACTCATCCTTTTCATTCAGCCAAGAGTCATTTCCCATGAATTCAGGTGAAACCAAGAACGTCACATTTTTGCTTACTCCTTCAGAGGATCTTAAGAACGGAGAGTATACTCTCATGATTGGAGCAGAAAATAATGAAATATCATATCTTCATTCAATAAAAGTGCATCTTTCATAGTTTAATTAGCCTGTTCAAGAGCCTCAATCCCTGGCATTTTATCTCCAGCCAAAAATCTCAATGTTGCTCCACCTCCAGTTGATAAGTGTGTTACTTCACTCTCTGAAACCCCCGATTTTTTGAGAGCTACAATTGTGTCCCCACCGCCGACAAGTGTCATAGCGCCTCTCCAAAATGCAAGAGCCATACTCTTTGCAACATTCATGGTTCCACCTGCAAAATGTCCGACTTCAAACATTCCCATTGGTCCATTCCAAAAAATGGTACCAAACCCGTTCCCACCGATTTCTGAAGAATATATCCTAGAAGTTTCATTACCAATATCAACTCCACACATTCCATCTGGTATGTCACCAGAAACGGTTGAAAATGAGTTTTCCTCAGAAGAGACTATATGGTCAAGTGGAAGTAGAATCTTTTCACCAAACGAAGAAAGTGCACTTTTCACCCAATCAAAATGTTCCTCGTCAAATAACGAATTACCAATTTTAAATCCTTTTGCCTTAAGAAATGTGTAAGCAGCTCCACCTCCAATTAGTAATTTGTCTGCTTTTGGTAGTAGATTTTCCAATGCCCCAATTTTGTCCTTAATTTTTGAACCTCCTATCACTAGGGTAAATGGTTTTCTTGGATTATATCTTATCATCGAAAGATATTCTATTTCCTTTATCAAACTAAATCCTGACAATCGAATATCAAAATTCTTTACAGCTCCATACGTCGAAGCATGTTTTCTGTGCGATGTGCTAAAAGCATCATTTACGTAAATATCTGCCAATGATGAAATGGATTTACAAAATTCAGGATCATTGTTCTGCTCTTCAGAATAATATCTTAAATTTTCTAATAGTAAAATACTTCCATAATTCAGCTTCTCTATCTTTGTATGTACTTCGGTACCAATACAGTCGTTGATAAAATCAACTTTTCTACTGAGTATTTCTTTCAATCTTACAGCTACAGGCCCAAGTGAATTATTTTGATTACGGTATTTAGGTCTGCCCAAATGGGAAGCCAAAATGACTTTAGCTCCTCTTTTTACAAGATATTCAATTGTGGGAATTGCGCTTCTAATTCGATAGTCTTCAGTAACTAAACTGTTGTCAATAGTTACGTTAAAGTCTACTCTGACTAAGACCTTCTTTCCATAATATTGGATATCATCAAGGTCTGATATTGATCTAAGCAATTATTTTTCCAAATATGGGTTTTAAATGCTACTAGGATAAACTTTTCTCTGCCTTGACTCAAAACATGACTGAGTTATAATGAATGATTATTAACTGCTAGACTATGTGTAGAGATTATTATCCGATTTTCGTATTTCTATTGTAACTTTATCTCCCACTCTAATTCCAATGTCTTCGTAATCCCTTACACTAATTTTGAATGTTGGGGAATCACTAGCACCTCCACCTGCCATCATTCTTGAGATATTTCCCATAGCTTTTGGAAGATTTTTCATCATGTCTTCTGGAGAGGAAAATGCCATAACATTAGAACCAAATGGGTTCATAGGTTTTTCGTTCTTGTAATCATTAGGATCACTAAAACCAACGTAAACGTAAGGACTTCCATCCTGTGCAGCTTCTATGCGTGCAACAACAAAGTCTTTTTTCATGCTTGCCATATTATTTCTTCCCTTAAAGGCTATAATTGCCTTTCCATTATAATACTTTACAAACAAAAGATGGGTTTAGGCAATCTTGAAAATTAGATATTAATCTTGGATGGTAAGATAACGTTAAATTGTAACAACTCTGAAATAAATGAATTGAATGCAGCAGTCCACAAATGACGTAACTTCTTTTCATTAAAAGATGAATGATAAGGAACAATTTTTTATGTTTCGTTCTTTACATCTGCAATGATTTTTAGTTAATTTTTGTTAGCTTGAAAACATTTACCAAATTTGGTATCCTTTGGTCAGATCCTTGTGATAAATTTTACCATCCGGATTAACTGGACATAATACAATTAACAGAAGATTATAATTCGTTGTCTGCAATATAAACAAAACATGACCGAATTGTACTACATCCTTGACATACAAACGGTAATCTAAGGATTAGACTTTGTATTAATTATCCTCTATTGCATTATTTTTTAATAAAGTTATTTTGACAGTTGTTGGACAGCCTAATTTGCTTGATGCAACCTTAAACCCGCGCTTTGCAAGTTCTAAGTTTGCCTTTGAAACGTACGCTTCAAATATTGATTGTTCTGGTTTGACCCTGGCGGCAAGTCCAGTAGCTTTGCCAAACGCTCTCCTCATTCCTTCTTGCAATCTATCTGCCCCGGCAGTTGCAATCATTTTATTTTCACGTAGCACGCAATGAGGATAAATTGTAAGTCTGGAAAAAAAACTCATGTCCCCTGCTTGAGACATTGTCTTGTTTGCCGCCAATCTTGCTGCTTCTAGCGCATTGTGTCTAATCTGGATTTTTTCACTAATAATTAATTCAAGTTTGTAATCATAATCTACTTTAGACTGCCCCGAAGAGAACCTTGCAATTTTTAGCTGAGGTTTTCCAGAGATGTATTCTCTTCTCACATATGGCATTCCCCTTGTTTCCCTGTAATTAACGCCTTTCATAACTCATCACTTGTTTTAATACTTAAATCCAACTTTCAGAGTGATTTAATCGTTATGTCTCCAGAAGAAGATCAGAATAGTGAATTCCAAAACATAATTCAGGGGGTTCTGACTAAAAAATGCTTGATAAAAATTGATGATTTTAGATCTCAAGATCAGCTTCGCAATAAAGGATATGGTGACAAAGAAGACAATAATTACTTCCTGGAAACTTACGAAGCACTCTATCTGCTTCATTTGAATAAACTCGTCATTACTAATGGGGATGTTGTTGACTTCAGCGATCTAATGAAACAAGCATTAAAATACGATAAGGAGATAGTTACAAAATTTCTTGTATACAGAGACCTAAGAAGTAGAGGCTACGTTGTAAAAGAGGGATTTGGATTTGGTACAGATTTTAGGGTATATGAAAGGGGAGGATATGAAAAGAAACGCGCAAAATACGTAATTTTTTGCGTTAACGAAGGGATTAATGTAAAGGTCGGAGAACTTTCAAAGCATGTACGAGAAATAGAGACTATGGGAAAAAACGCAATAGCTGCAGTTGTAGAAAGACGCGGTGAGGTAATTTATTACAAGCTAACCAATATGAAATTTAGTGAGAACAAAAAGCAAGAGACAACTTTAGCCCTTAAAGAAAGAAAATAGTTAAATAAACAAATTTTGAAAAAGTCAAATGTAGGTAGTGTCATTCAAAGAGATCTACTGTCAGGATTGCGAAATAATTTTGGCTAGATACAATGATGATTATTTCTCCGAAGACAGCATAAATGAATTATCCAAACACCATTACTATTATCATATTAAAGAAGGTCATTCAGTTATAGTCAGGAAAAAAAAGAGTTAGCTCAACCTCCTTGCTAGTTCAACTCATATGAAGATGCCAAACTGGTGTATACGCAAAGATAATATTTTTACTCAATGATTATTTTTTTACTACAGGATAATGATGATAATGGTAGTCCCCCTATAACTCGAATAATAATCATGAGTAGATGAAGAGATTTTACCGGACTGCAGAATCTTGTGGTTTGAGTGCTCCGACCGGGATTTGAACCCGGGATCGTCGCCTCGAGAGGGCGAAATGCTTAACCGGCCTACACCATCGGAGCGATAGAAAATTGGATTATTTTCTTCATATAAAACTTATGTTGAAATTTTCATTTCATTTTCTAGAAGATATTTCATAATGTATACCGAATAAGACACATCATTATTTCATAAATCAAGTTTCAGAGAATTAATGGTAAACTAAGTTTACACGTAATAGAATTTGTCTTGTACGACTTGCTATTGCTTAAGTCTAAGTTATAAGTTTCTAGTGTGATTTATAAAGTTCTTTGTGCTATATGATAACTAATGGCGTCTGTAGAAATAATTGGTAAAGAAGCAGAATTATTCACGAAGCTTCAAAATGGGAGAATCCGGTGTACTGCATGCGCCAGGAAATGTGAAATTCCTGAGGGAAAAATAGGACTTTGTGGAATTAGAGGTGTTAATAACGATAAATTATGGCTATATGTATATGGAAAAGTAATTGCAGGACACATTGATCCAATTGAAAAGAAGCCTGTTATTCATTATATGCCTGGTTCTTCAATATACTCGATTGCTACAACTGGTTGCAATTGGCTGTGTAAATACTGTCAAAATTATGACATATCACAGAGAAGAAAAATAGAGGGAACCGAAATGACTCCATCAGAAGTAGTAGACAAGGCGCAATTTTATGGCGCACAAGGTATCGCCTATACGTACAATGAACCATCAATTTTTATGGAATTTGCAAAAGATTGTGGAATTGAAGCACATAAAAAAGGAATTTTCAACATTTTCGTATCTAACGGATATGATACGCCGGAATCCGTTAATATGATGTCAAAATTTTTGGATTGTATAACGGTAGATTTTAAAGGTAGCGGAAATCAGGAGTTTGTAAGACGTTATATTGGAATTCCTAGTTCAGAACCAATATTTTCAACTCTAAAAGAAATAAAATTAAAAACTAATATCCACATCGAGATAACTGATCTTATCGTTCCTCAGGTTGGTGACAATTTGGATTCTGCCCTAAATCTATGCAAGTTTGTTTATGACGAGCTAGGGCCAGATACTCCAGTTCATTTTCTGCGTTTTCATCCTGACTACAAGATGATGGAGTTTGAGTCGACTCCTGTTTTAACTCTGGAAAAACATTATGGGATAGCGAAGCAGGTTGGATTAGAATATGTTTACATTGGCAATGTACCGGGACACAAGTTGGAAAACACTTACTGTCCTGAGTGCGGTTACTTGGTAATTCAAAGGTACGGGTTTAATGTTGAGGAGTGGAATCTAGATCAAAAAAATTGTTGCATACAATGTGGACATAGTATTCCAATTGTGGGATCTCTTCAAAAGAAGAGTAAGAGATGGTTTCATTTTATAGAATGATTTTCTCTAAGGTTGTAAAAGTGGGACGGAACATCAAAGTAAAATAAACATAATCGATTAAACAAAAAGACCATTATAAATTCCAGTCTTCTTTGTCAATTACAGCTCACGAGTTTTACGAGTTTTATTGAAGTTATTTTTAGACAATCTGATGAGAACAGTTAATCAGTTTGTGTATGATTGAACTCTAGGTCTGCCTTTTTTAGGAAGGTTTTAGGCAAAGGTGTAACATATGATAGTAAACATTGACAGAATTATTTCCCATAACTGAAAACTATGTAAAAAATCATGTAAAGGCTCGCCATGATAATTCTAAGAAAGGAGATAATGGAATAGTGCTCGTTGTAGGTGGCAGCAGTCTGTATCATGGCGCTCCACTTTTGGCATCACTAACTGCATTACGTGCCGGCGCTGACTTGGTTTATACTGCAGTGCCTAGAATTATTATTAACGCGATAAGGTCATATTCCCCAAATATCATTGCATTGCCCATGACTGATAATTCGCTTACAATCGGATCTGCAAACCGATTGGTTAAGGGTCTTCCAAAGATACCACATACAGCAACTATCGGGATGGGAATGACAATATCCAAGGCTGAAGCTTTAAATTCACTTGTCAAGAAGCTGAAGGAAAACGGAACAAGACTTGTACTTGATGCTTCTGCGCTAATTCCAAGAATCATTACAGAAATTACAGAGACTGATACTATTATCACTCCACATCCTGGCGAATTCAAAAGAATTTTTAATGAAGAAGTGGGAATCAGCAAAAGTGAAATTGTATCAAGCGTATCAAGAATGGCAACTAGATATAAAATTACCATAATTCTAAAAGGATGGTTAAATGTGATAGCTGATCATAGTGGCAAAGTTGCAACAATAAAAAGGAGTACTCCTGCGATGACTGTTGGAGGAACCGGCGATGTGCTTGCAGGACTTGTGGCCGCGCTTTATTCAAAGATAAATT
Organism: Nitrososphaerota archaeon; assembly: GCA_005877345.1. Lineage (GTDB taxonomy): Archaea > Thermoproteota > Nitrososphaeria > Nitrososphaerales > Nitrososphaeraceae > TA-21. The sequence goes on along the minus strand of VBPR01000202.1, from coordinate 408 downwards.
CCGCCTTTGATGCATCTGCTCTAGGAATTTATTTTAACGGTTTGGCCGCCCATGTTGCGTTTGAACAGGTTGGACTTCATATGGTAGCCACTGACTTGATAGAAAATCTGCCAAAAGTAATGATGCCATTTGACAAAATATCTACTGACAAGATCTAAAATTTTTTTACTTTATGATAAAAGATTACTTGCTCCAATTCAGAATGATATTTATTTTACTTTCCAGTATATATTATTGTGAACCAAATTATAATTATTCTGATTACATTTTCCTTCACACTGTGCATTTTCCAATTTTACTTTATTCCACTTTATGGAGTGGATATTAGAATTTCTTCAGGATCCAACTTTATTGATTCTAGCGGTAAATTGAATATCATAGGTGTTGTAACAAATTATGGGCCAACAT
>VBPR01000176.1 GCA_005877345.1 Nitrososphaerota archaeon | reverse complement strand
AACACCAAATGCCATCAAAACTGGATCCATCCTAAGAAATACAGTCTTCATCTCGAAATCAAATGGTCTATCTGCCCTAGTTGCTTGCCAGAGTACTCCATCTAGCCAGTCGTTTATGTGGCCAATCGACATTGAATATACTGGCCATATCAATGGAATTAATACAACCGGAACAAACCATACTGCCAGGAGTTTGAGTTTGAGCCGACTGTGTCCATTCTTGATATCAGAATTAGGATCGTTACCATAAATGTTATTACTTTTTATGTCGTTCTTTTTTACTATAATAAATGTTAATAATGGAATCATTGTAAAAAAAGGCATCTTTGTAAATATTGCAAGTCCAAGAAATATACCTGAAAGTAGTGTTAATAGGATTTTTCTATTGCTATCTTTACTAGTATAGGCTTCAAACTTGGTAGAATAAACTGCAAATAATATTGACAGTAATATGAAAGGTAATGCGATAGAATCTAAAAATATTCTCCTGAAAAACCAAGTCAAAGGCATTACCGCAAATAGAGTGGCTGAAATAAATGCAACCTTTCTGTTATACCTTGTGTCTGCTATCTTGTATACAAGGAAGGTATCAACTACTGCCAGTATTCCCATTAGAACTCTTGGTACAAGGTAAAGCATTTCTATAGAATCTGAACTGACAGAAGGATTAATGGAGGAGAGATAATTAATAAGTGACAGCACAGATGCTAGAAATATTTGACCTAAGTATGGATGGTCGTATGAATAAAAATATGTTGCCTTAGATTCTTGTGGACCTAGGCCCTGCAGAACCTCCATGGCTCTGCGCAAATAATGGCCTTCATCTTGGTCAATACCAGGAAATCCTGCGGGGTTCCAAATATGAATAAATGCAGATAACGTTAACGGGATAAGGATATAGATAATTGATATTCTACTTGATTGCAAGTCTACAATCCTACTATAAGAAGGGTACCTTTTTTTATTCTACTTTAAAGCTTTCCTTTAAGGTTTAAGTACGGAATATTTGTTACATGCAATATGATGGCGTAATTATCATTTGATGTGCTAAATTTCCGTGGTTCCATTTAGTTTTGTTTGTGGCATTTTTCTAATGTGGATACCAGATTTATCGTGAAAACTTAAAGACTGAAAAACATTATCTGATTTTTTTAATGTCGCTGGGTTTGTCTATACTGAGAGTACCAACAGAGTTCCTAAATTTATCCAAATTACTATCAAAAACAGTATCAGAGCCTTTAAAGCCTATAACTATTACTTTATTTCCTGATGCAAAAAAGTAGTTTACTATCTTGTTATCATTATTAGCGCCGCATTGCAAGAAAAGCTCTTGGCCATCTAATTCATTTATTGTAACATATTTATCTGAAAGTACCCTACAATCACCTTTTTGGATTTCACCATATGCCTTTCTCTGATCCAGAAAATCAGAAACATTTAACACTTCGATGACCATAAGTACCTTATCTCCGTTAGGTCCAAGATTGCCATTCGACAAGTGTACTCCAGCGGGTGAAATTATTGCAATGTTTTGATAATTAATTCCCTGCCAACCTCCAGGCAGCAATATATGAAACCCTACACTAGGATTTGTATACGTCTCATTAAGAAATTGAGGAATATTACGTTGATGAAATTCTAGTGATGTAGAATTAGAATTAGAATTAGTTTGATTCTCTTGAGAGTAACTAATATTATGCATCCCAAATGATGCTAACAGTAGAAAAAATATTGCCGACATATATATAACGAGGAATAGGCGCATACTATCATACTCAGAAAATGTGTAATTTTTTAAATTGAAATTCATATGATACTTAATTCTTTAATCCTGTGTTAATATATTTTGTATGTAGGTCACAAACAGCATCTTGATAATGAGGAGTCAGAGATTTTGCCTCTAGAGATCTAAATACTTGCAAGTATGATTGACCACCATAATGTAAGATTGCCTGGCATACAATTCCCTTTAGAAATGAAAGATCGTCATAACTCAATCCTTTGATTTTACTGTAAGGCCATGTTTGATTACCTAGAGCATATGGAATTATAAAATCCAAGGCCTTCCTTATACCAGTGTTATGAATTTGGTAATTCCAAAGATCAACTCCTACATGATCTCCTATCCTTGCCAACAGGACTAATCCATATAAGTTAAAAAGGTGATAATGCAATGAGTTGGCTCTCCCTATTTCAAACGGTTGAGTTCCATCAGGATTAATTTTAACTGCTAAAAGTCTTGACACGTCTTCCATTGGAGCATTGCTCAGATCCTGCATAGTTGATTTTAGTAACTTTTTAGTGATATCTGTCCTGTTTAAGAAATTAGCAATTGCTGCGACCTGAACGGTGTAATAAGTTCCGTGATTATTTGCTCTCTGGCCTTCATGCTTTCCTAAATCGCTATTCAAAAGCCAATCGAGATACTTACTAAACCACTTTTCCAAAGCCTCTTGCACGCTCTTACTCCATTTCGGTGAGAGCTGTAACATTCCTATCGCGTCTAACAAATAAGGCAAATCATGTGCATCCATGATGCCAGATGGATTTAAGTTACCGTTACCACGTTCAAACTGTCCATATTTTAGGTTGGGATTCATAAATGTGTCGTTGTCTAGAAACCATACACGTAGCAATTCTTCAGCTTTTAACCCGTATTTTGGATCATCTGTTAAATAACCAGCCAAGGCTAATATCATCACTCTTTGTACCATCTCTTCGAGGTACTTTTTATCCTTAATCAACAATGTTTCAGGGTTGGTGTAGCCATCGCGAGAAATATATGGTAACCCGTTGGGCGTGTTTGGATTTGGCCACTCATACCGTGCTAGAGCAAAAAAGTCATGTTTAGTTCCGTTAGGTGGGAATTTAGTTTTTTCAGTAACTGAGATAGGTCTTTTAACAAGAACAGAATCAGCCTCAGTGATTATTTTCTCGAGGAAATGCTTTACATTTGAATCATTTTGTTTCATAGCCACCAATTGTTTCACCTTTACTAGCTCATGCGGATCGAGTATTATGGCTCTTGGTAATACTTGACCTTCAATAATAGGGGTATTACTTTTAATCGATTCTTTCTCATCAGAAAATACGGTAATGGACCAACTCGGTACAAAGCACTGGCTTAGCATACAGATTATTATTAATATTGCTACTATCAAATTAGTGGACCCTGCCGTTTTGTATATCACCACTATATACGAAGATCAAAATCTAAACTGTGTAATAAATATAATCCAAGTTTAGACCAGTGAGTCATTACAAAAAAATATCTTGGTACCGCCATTAAATTTCTTGTCTTCCTGAACATCAAAATCACAGAAAGTTAATTACGATGTTCATGAAATGACTTGATTACATAATATGTTAGTTCTTAAATGGAGCAATACTATCACATGGCGCATCATCATCACCCTCTGCTACCAATTTCCCACCCGTTCCATTTCCTTCATAGACATTTACCTTAAACAATAAACTCTTTTCACCATTCGGCACTTTGCCAACAGTCCAAAATATACCTTCATAATCAGTTTTTGATTTAGTGTTCATAGGTGGGTTATGATCGGGTACTACTTTGGCGGTGTAGTCACTGCTAGGCTTCAGGCCCATTACAAAAATCCGAACATCTACGTTATTGCCATTCTTATCGTCACTGTGCTGATACACAGTACACTTAACATCCATGTCAATAGAATATGTTATGTAAATGGTTGATGACGATAGTAGGAGTAATAGAGCAAATATCAAAGTACACACCTTAATTGACAAAATTGGCTTGTTAAATTCGCAAGATCTATTTATGTTTTATTGAATCTCCATTAATTTAGCAGAATCAGTTTATTGATATGAGTGCGAAATTCTTCTAACGGGTTCTAGATCCTAAAATCATATATACAGCGTAGATAGTCGGTGTTTAGCGTTCTGATCAGGTTCTGTAGTACAGCATAGTTCTAATCTTATTCCCTCACGGTCTTTTCTCCGAACAATAATTCCAGCCCAGTGTTGTGCTTTTAATGAGTCCTACCAATATGAAAGATTTCGTTTATATTTAATGGAATCTTTCCTGGATGAGTAAAGTATTGACCTCCAAGGACATAGATTTTATCATCATAACTTACTGACTCTAACCCATATCGCCTTGTCGGCATAGGTTGCTCATATGTCCATTTATCGGCCTTCGGATCATATTTTTCTACACTATCCAGATCTATTAGCAGACCCTGTCCTCCAAATACGTAGATATTTCCATCAGATGAGTTAGATCCTGCAAATCCACTTCTCTTGGTCAGCATATGTTCACGAATAGTCCATGTATCCGTTTGAGGATCATACATTTCATTTCTATCAAAATTAGACACAGATGAATCAAGATCTTCCGATCGAACACCATCGCCTAGTATTCTTCCTCCCATGGCATACAGTTTGCCACCAACTACGGCAGTTTGCAGGTGGTGTCTTGCAGTAGGCATTGGTGCCTTTATGGTCCAGTTATTTGTCTTAGGGTCATAAGCATAATTAGTGTTAACAGGCAAGTCGGATGCGTTCAGACCACCAACTATGTATAATATACCATTAATAAACTGCGCATTAAGTGCAGCACCTATTGGAGAGGGTAACGGTTTTGCTTCTTGCCAAACATTTCTTGAAGGGTCGTACACGAATACTTTGTCGGTAGGGACTTTGTCTTTAAGAAATCCGCCCACAACATATATCTTGCTATCGTAAGCAACCGATGCTGTATGGTCCAATGGTATTGGCATAGGTGCTACTGATCCTACAATCCACTTGTCCTTAGCAATATCATAGACTTCGACGGTGTCTTTTTGTGATCCTCCAGCTGCGATATCTTCACCTCCCATTGCATATATCTTGCCGTTTAGTTCAACAGCTGTAAGCTCATTTCTGGCTGTTGACATGTTTTTGCCGATGGTCCAATAAGACTTACCAAGTTGGGATTGTTTCGTAGAATTATCAGGCGAAGAGGATGCTTCAGAAAAACCTAATAGAACACTTATAAAAAGAGCCAAACAGGACACGATAAGCATTTGGTGGGTAAAGCTACCAAAAATTAGATCTTTGCGCATACAGACGCATAAATTCCTAGATATAATAGACTTTAGTTCATCGTACGATTTGCCTGCAAATTCTACACATCTTCTAATAAATTAATTTTAAATCTATCTTTATTTCAAATCTAGTAAGGAAATCAGGTTAGACATATTAATAAGATTTTAGAATTACGACCTGACTCAACATTGCCTCGCATTCATAAAGCCATATTAATTTCAGTTTTATCTATTTCTGTTTTATTTTTGTTCCATAATATTTTAATCGTTAATGGCATTCCGGATTTAAAAAATCGTAACCTGAAATCAGAGGTACTAGCAGAGGCCATAAGATCTCCTCAAGATATAAAAGATGCTAAACTGAAATCAGAGTTAGTAGCAAAGGGCCTAATATCCCCTCCAGCTTTAAAAGATCCTAAACTGAAATTACAATTAGTAGCAAAGGGCCTAAACTCTCCTACTAGTTTAGCATTCTTAGCTAAAGATGATGTGTTAGTATTAGAGAAAGATGGCATACTAAGAAGAATTATAGGAAATAATACATTGG
>VBPR01000175.1 GCA_005877345.1 Nitrososphaerota archaeon | reverse complement strand
AATCCTCTAACAATGACTGCTGGATACGCCACCTTAGATTACATCAGTAAAAATCGTCAAACAGTTTATAATAAAATTAATAAGTTAGGAGACACAGCAAGGAATGATTTAAAAAAATTATTTTCAGATTATGGATTGAAAACAGAGGTAACCGGTCTTGGTTCCCTTTTTCTTACACATTTTCTTTCGAATAAAGTAAATGAAATAACGAACGCAAATGATGTAGCTTTGTCTGATAATGATACGCTTACTAAATATCATTTCTCATTGATGGCAAAATATGGAATATTCTTCTTGCCTCACAAGATGGGCGCTATCTCAATTGTTCATGATGTAAAAGATATTCAGAGTCTCATTAATGCTACCGAAAAAATAATTGAATCTGATATCTTGACGATAATGAAAAACTAGTAGAATTCAAATTTGTTATGAAATTTAAACTTACTAACTTGAAGGCAAAAGTTACAGGATAACGAGTCACTCAACAGTTTTGCAATAAATTAGTTGATATAGTACCGATAAATTCCATTATACTTGATCATCTTGGGGAAGGTTAAACATCTCTCAGCTTTTTCAAGATATAAAACTAATGTTGATTTTCAAAATTTTAAAACCTGTGATAAAAAAAAAGTATGGGTAGAAGCTTTTGGATGTTCGGCTAATTTTGGAGATGCGGAAATAATCAAAGGTATACTTTACAATAACGGATATGACTTGACTTCCAGTAGAAAAAATTCAGACGTTAACATCATAGTCACATGCGCCGTAAAGGATGCTACCGAACACAGAATGATTTCAAAAATAAAAAAATATTCAAAAGAAAAACCGCTTGTTGTTGCTGGGTGTCTTCCAAAGACAAGTAAAAAACTGGTTGAATCCTTTTCTCCTTATTCATCTCTTTTAGGCCCACAGTCGTTAGATAGAACGCTGGATGTAGTTGATGCTTCTTTAAACGGTCAAAAAGTTGTGGCATTAGAAGACTCCGTGCCAACAAAAGTAAATCTTCCAAGAATCAGGCTAAATCCAGTAGTCAGTATTATTGAAATATCCAGTGGATGCCTTAGCGAATGTAGTTTTTGTCAAACGAAATTAGCAAAAGGGACTCTAAAGAGCTATAGAATTGGTGATATAGTAAGACAAGTAGAAGATGATCTAGCAGCAAATTGTAAGGAAATTTGGTTAACTTCAACAGACAATGGTTGCTATGGATTGGACATGAAAACTGATCTAGTTGAGTTACTAGAAAAGTGTTCCAATATTGAGGGAGAATATAAAATCCGAGTTGGCATGATGAATCCAATGTATGTTCCAAGGTTTCTAGATAGATTGATTCATCTTTATCAGCATAATGACAAGCTCTTCAAGTTTCTTCATATGCCGGTTCAGAGTGGGAGTGAAAAAATTCTGCGTAAAATGAAAAGGGGACACACTGCTAAAATTTTTCTTGATGTAGTAAAAGAACTAAGGAAAAAAATCCCAGAGATAACAATTGCTACAGATATTATTACTGGATTCCCCTCAGAATCCGAAAGAGATTTTGAAGAGACGCTAAGCCTTATTGAAGAATGCCAACCAGACGTCGTTAATTCTTCAAGATTTAGTCCTCGTCCTGGAACGGTTGCATCAAAATATCCAAGATTAAATACAAAGATTGTAAGAGAAAGAAGTACCAGACTACATCAGACAATCAAGAAAACATCAATGAGAAGAAATCAATTATGGAACGGATGGAACGGTAAGATTTTGATCGATGAACTTTTAGAGAATGGCAAGATAGAAGGTAGAAATTACGCATACAGGCCTGTAATAATCGATTTATCAAAAGTAAAAAAATTTAATCCAAAATGGTTACTCGGACAGTATCTATCAGTAAAAGTGGTAGAAATTTCAAATTATACCTTGTTAGGAGAATTAACTTTCTAATTCCTATACTTTTATCAACATTTTTGTACCAAATAAGATATTTGATTTAATCAACTAAATTTTTATTCTAATAATCAATATTCTGATTAGGAGTTGATTTGATTGTCAGAGGATTGTATTGAATTAAGAAAACCTGCGTTGTTAATCGGAATCGGTAAAATTGGCAAAGATATCGTATCGAAATTAAACGGTATGGAACATGATTTTTTATTAATAAGCAACAATAAAGAAGACATTGAAGCTTCCAGCTCGCTTCATATTAATTGTAAATCTTGGATAAATCCTTCGACTTACAAAATCCGATCTTTTCTAGAGTTTCATAAAGAAGAGATATGCTCAAAATTATCAGAATACCAAACCATTATTTTAGTAACTAGTTTAGGGGAAAAAACAGGTATTGCGATTGCACCTATAATTTCGCATATTGCAAAGAACTTACTGAACAAAAGACTTATCTCAGTTGCGACCATGCCATTTGGTCATGAAAAGGATCGATTATTTCAATCTAGTATATCGCTAAAAAGAATATCATTAGATTCTGACATTAACTTTGTTGTTGACAATGACGCTTATGTGGAATTAAATCCTCACCTCACAATTGAAGATTGTTCGAAAATAACGGATGAAATAGTCCTCAATGCAATCAAATTAATTCCCCAGATAACATTGAACTTGGGAACAAACCTAGTTTCTGGAACTTTGAAAGAGAACAATATTGAGGTGGGCATAAAAGATCTAATTGCACAACTTTATTCATCATTGGGCACATCCTCAATAACAAAATCTGTTCTATATGTAAATGGTGCAAGAAATGAGCCAATTGGAAGACTAAATGAAATGTTGAGTAATTTTCAAAATTCAATGGAAGGAGATACAAATGATGTTTCGTTTGTAGTTACTGATTCTTCTAAAAACAACATGCATCTCATAGCGTCAATAAAAGGAAGAACAAAATTTGATTCCTACGATCCCCTCAATCTCATACCTGACGAAAACATTTTAGATTGGGATATACCCGAATCACATCCGAACATAAATCTACCGTTACCCTTAATCGATTAGTTAGAAATTCATTTTATCTAAATGAATTTCAACCACATACCTTTCAGAAATTAGTTCAAAATTTAATTCAACACTCTAAATAATTCTTTATTTTCTATTTACTTTTTTGCGTTTCTTCTTTTTCTGCTCTCGCTACTGACTCCTCTGCCTCTGACTCCTCAGTTTCTGGCTCTGACATTTTTTCTTCGATAAATGAACTGACTACAACTGTATCGTCATCTTCTTTTATCATTCTCAACCTTATCTTCCTAGGTGGGTTAGTTTTTCCTCTAGACCAGATATGTCTATTCAAATCTTGATCTATCTTGACTTTGTCAGTCTGCATATGGTGTTGCGTAAATTCCTTTATGATGTTTATTACTCTATCAGTTCTTCTGTATTTTGGAGTATCCCAGGCCTTCGCTAAATTCACCGTGTATATTCTTGTTGTATTTTCTTCAGACATTTTATCTCACTCTATTCTATCTATCCTACGTTCACATCCGACCTTCTCCAAGCTCTCCGCTTTGGATTTGTTCTAACGTGACGATGGGTTCTAATTATTACCCAGGCTGGCACAGGTCTATTTTGCTTGACTCTCTTTATCAGTCTCTTTTTTCTCGATGTATTCTTTCGTGCAGCCATTTTTTTAGACTGGTTTTTTGCCTAATTTTAAGTGTTGGTTTAATTTCTTGACCTTAGGTCAGAATCAGAATCATGCAACCATGTTACGCCTAACATCCCTTGATGTTAGTGGAGGATTGATTCGAATATCTGACAGGTCAACCCAAATAAAAGACTAAAGATAAATTCCCAACTATGAGATGATAGAGGAAATGGAGACAGAATTTGTCTGTTCTATCTGCTACAAATTTTTGAGTACTATCTACGATAAGAGGAAAATGAAGTATCTACGTGCGATACCGGACCATACATTATCTAAAGAAAGCTGCAAGAGCATGTATCATAAAAAACTAACTGATTCGTTTAAGAGCTGATACAACTTTTCAAATGATTTTTTAATCAATCATTTCTAAATATTTTTCTGTCGATAGTATGGTAGACCAATGATGTTTCTCTTTAGTTTTTGATCATAATTTTTCCTTCCATTATACCGGGGTGAATTGAGCAGTAGTATCTATAAGAGCCTATTTTATCTGAGGCAATTATTGTCGTAAAATCTTGTCCACTTGAAATAAACCCGGTATTTATATTCAGTTCATCAATTATAAAATCATGCTTTCTAAAATCTTGATTTGCAATAGTAATTTTTAATGGCTGATTGACTTTAACAGTAATTTCTGGATTAGTAACATTAAATTTATTATCTTTCATTAACAATAGCATTCCCTCACTTTTGGACAATTGGGTATTATTATGAGAAATTAGATTCCCAATTCCCCATAATGAACCAACAACGATAAAGGAAATCGCGATAATAGCTATAATGTTATTGTTCAAGCCAATTTTCTAAATTAGAAATCGGTATTGACAAATATTAAAATTGATCAATAATATTTTTAGAAATCAAATATTTTGTAAAGTTATAAAATAAATAGAAGTTTAAAATGTATCTGCGGTAGGTCGACTATTCCGTACTACTTTCTGTTTTGGCATCAGCACTTGCTGGTGCGTTCTCAGTCTGACTCTGATTACTTTTAGAATCATTGACAATCTCTGCTGTTGCAAATCTATTTCCGACCTGGATTATCTTTATCTTTGTATTTTGGCCGACCTTTCCATTCTTTACGAATATTACAAATCGCTGTATCCTTGCAATTCCATCTCCCTTTCTACTTAACTCTGTGATCTGAACGTCGTATTCCTTTCCAACTTCCACTGGTTTAGGTCCAAACATGTCGTTCGTCTTAAATCCGTTGTAACTCATAGTTAACCTTGTCAAATATATATTCCACATATAAACTGTCAAAATTTGTCCAAATCAAGTTCCTATTCTGAAATTTTCATTGCACATACTTCTCAGACATTCGATAGCTGATAGTGATGCCAGATAACTAGTTTTGGGATTTGTAGGACTCGGCACATTCTGAACAATAATATGGATTTCTCCAAAGCTCCCTTTACCTAGTATCTCATGCCTGTT
>VBPR01000019.1 GCA_005877345.1 Nitrososphaerota archaeon | reverse complement strand
GGAACAATTACCCTCATGTTTGGAATTGTTCGCATTGTAGATATATCCTCGATTTGTTGATGAGAGGCGCCATCTGGACCAACTGTAAGTCCAGCGTGCGATACTACTAGTTTTACGTCGAGAAATGGATAGCAGATAGTATTTCTAATCTGATCAAGACATCTGCCCGGTAAAAATGCAGCATACGTGCTTGCGAAAACCACTTTACCCGCGATAGCCAATCCAGCAGCTATCGAGACAAGATTTGCTTCTGCTATCCCAACATTGTATAACCTAGCAGGGAATTTATCTCCAAAGAGCTTTGTTTTGAGTGAATCGGTGGTATCAGCTCCAACGCAAACAATGTTAGGATCTTTTGAACCAAGTTCGACTAATGCTTTCCCGTAAACAGTTCGCATATCAGAAATAATATTCTTATCACTTAATTGCATGGAGATCCTCCTCAATTCCAAGCTCCTTTGCCAAGGGTATAAGCAAATTCTTACGAGATTTTATCCAGTCAGATCTAATGTCATTTATAGTTGCCAACTCCAATAATTTTGTTTCAATTGCAACGTTAGCCTTGTGCCTCAATTGTATAATATTTGAATTGATATCTGGTGATCCATATACTGCATTACCGGCTACCATAATTCTGGCCCCTGCGTCAAAAACCTGCTGAAGAGTTGTTGCATCAATACCTCCATCAGCTTCAATGAATCCTTTATAATTATTGCTTTTCAGAGTCTTTACTATTTCGGCCATTTTATCCAATGAATCTGGAATAAATTTCTGACCCGCAAAACCAGGATTCACTGACATTATTATCATAACATCTATGTTATTAAGGTGCCCAATAAGCCAGGACGGAAATTGAGTTCCTGGATTTATAGCAATTCCAGGACTGATTCCAGCCTTTAGTAGCATTTTGTTTATTTCCAGAAATTCTGACTCGGTGCATGTTTCAACATGAACTGTGACGATATCACAACCAGCGTCTATGTATTCATGTACATGCCTGATTGGTTTTTCAATCATTAAATGAGCGTCAAAAGGAACGCTTGAAATTTTTCTCAAGTGTTTAATAGTATCTGCAAAAAATGAAGTACTCGGTACAAATTTACCATCCATAATATCCAAGTGAATAAGATCTGCACCGGCACGTTCAGCTCTTCTTACTTTTTCTTCATAATTTTCAGGTTCTCCTGCAATGATTGATGGCGCTATCAAAATTTCACTTTGAAGTTCTTCCAGTAAAATTGGAACGTGTTTTTTTGGAGGAGCTTTACCATGCCATTGTGGACTATTCGCCATATGCTTGATTCCCTTGCCCTTAGTTGTATTTGCAATAATTATTGATGGCTTATCTTCTACCTTTTCAATTCTACTCAAAGCATCTATTATCTGTTCTATCTTGTGTCCATTTACCTCTACTACGTTCCAATTAAAAGCAGCCCATTTGTCCCTAACAGGGTCCAGAGGCATTATCTCTTCTGTAAATCCATCCTGCTGGATCTTGTTCCTATCCAGGATAGCTACAAGGTTGTCCAGTTTGAATTTTGATGCGGCCATCGCAGCTTCCCATATTTGTCCCTCGTTTGATTCACCATCACCAATCAAAGTATAAACTCTGTTTTTTTTGCCATCTCTCTTCTTTGCAAGTGCAATCCCTATTGCTACTGATAAGCCAATTCCTTCAGATCCGCCTGAATATTCTATACCCGGAAAGCTATGACTTTTTTGGCGCTCTGAATATCTAACTGGATGTCCTTGTAGGCGCGAACCAAGCTTCCTTAGTGTCTTTACTTCTTTTGTATCGATATATCCAGCTGTAGCTAAAGCTGCGTAGAATCCGGGTGCCGAATGCGCTTTAGAATTAATAAAAAAATCTCTTTCTTCCCAGAAAGGAACACTGGGTTTGTGTTTCATTTTATGAAAATATAGAGCTCCCATTATCTCTGCTGCTGAGAAAGATGCTCCTGGATGTCCCGAACCTGCTTCCGCGATCCCTTGAATTGCCAACATTCTTACATCTCTTACTTTTCGATTGAGCTCAAGATATCTCATTTTTAGAGCCATTTAGATACCCCAAATAGCACCCAAGAACACCATCATTGGATGTACATTGTAATAGGATTGTGCGATAAAAACATATGTAATTTTGATTCTGAGTTTTTCCAATTTTATTCTCATGGCTTATTATGGAATGTGTGCGTTTTTCTGTATGTAATTTTGACGTGTAAAGGTCCACCAAGATAAGTAATAATATCAAAAATCATAAATAATATTGCAAAATATCAGGAAGTTTGGATCCATTTAGATTTATTAGAAATAAGAACTAATAATAGCATATGAGTGAATATGAAGATCTAAAAACTGGAGATATAGTGGCTGAAGCACTCATTGATTGGAAGGTTGATGTTGTTTTTGGTATTCCTGGAGATAGCATCAACGGATTTATAGAAGCCCTAAGGGTAAGAAAAGACAGAATCAAATTCGTGCTTGTAAGACATGAGGAGTCTGCCGCCTTGATGGCATGTGGATATGCAAAATATACTGGAAAGCTTGGTGTATGCACGGCGACAGCAGGTCCAGGTGCAATACATCTTTTGAACGGATTGTATGATGCTAAGGCCGATAACACTCCTCTAATTGTTATTACAGGAGGAACATCGACTGATTTAATGAATTCAAGTTTTCAACAGGATATAAATTTATTACAACTTTTCTCTGATGTTTCAGTCTACAACAGCATAATAGGATCACCGCAGCAGGCGGAAATGGCAGTAGACATTGCATGTAGAACCGCAAATGTTCGTAAAGGAGTTAGTCATCTTAACATACCGACTGACGTACAGGAACAAAAACTAGAGGGTCATTATTCACGACACAAAGTCCCAGGCCATACGTCTGATATCTTTGTAACGCCAACATCTGCTGATAGAAAATTAATTGAAAAAACTGCTGAAATTCTTAACAATGGAAAAAAAATTGTAATCCTAGTTGGTCAAGGTGCCTTGAATGCCTCAGAAGAAGTCATAGGTGTAGCAGAGAAACTAAATGCTCCGATAATAAAAGCAATGTTAGGCAAAGCCGTTGTTCCTGACGATCATCCTTATAGCTTGGGTGGTATAGGTTTTTTGGGAACAGAGCCTTCGAGTGACGCTATGGCTGAAAGTGATACGCTATTCATGGTAGGAACATCTTTTCCTTACATAGAATATCTTCCCAAGCCAGGACAGGCCGTAGGTATTCAAATTGATATAAAACCAGAAAAAATTGGATTAAGATATCCAGTTAAAATTGGTTTAATAGGCGATTCTAAACTAGTGTTATCAGAGTTAACTCCGTTACTGCATGATAGAAGAACTCCGGGCAGAAACGATGAGCCAAGTGTGGAATTTCTAAAATCAAAACAATATGCTATGAAGAAATGGAATGAAGTATTAAAGGAACAGAGTAGCCGTGTTGATGAACCCATAAAGCCCCAAGTAATCGCTGCTGCACTATCAGAGGTGTTAGACGATAACACAATAATATCAGTAGATAGTGGAATTAATACTTGCTGGGCCGCAAGATTTTTAAAAATAAAAAATGGTATGAAGTTCTCAGGATCGGGATCACTTGCAACGATGGGATGCGCAGTACCGTATGCCATTGCCGCCAAGATTGCATATCCAGACAGACAGAGCATTGCATTTGTTGGAGATGGTGGATTTACAATGCTTATGAGTGAATTTGCAACGGCTGTTCAATATCATCTTCCTATTAAAGTGATAATACTGAATAACAAAATTTTGGGAATGATAAGATGGGAACAAATGGCTTTTCTTGGTAACCCGGAATATGGGATAGAATTTTCACCTATTGATTTTGTCAAAATTGCTGAGGCATGTGGTGGAAAGGGATTTTCGATTACAAAAATAGAAGAGGTAAAACCGGTTATTCATGAGGCTATAATGGAAGACAAAGTACCTGTGATAGTCGATGCTCATGTAGATCCATTTGAAGCACCATTACCTGCAAAAATCAGTATGGAATTTGTTAGAAATATTGCAAAGGCGTTTGCAAAAGGACAACCATATGCAAAAGAGATTGGCCTTACTTTATCAATAGATCAGTTGCATGAAAAATTAAGGCGTTTGCATTCACATAAACAAGAAAGTTCAAACTAGTTTAATAATAGAGTCAAGTTTACAATGTTAGGTACTCATC
>VBPR01000018.1 GCA_005877345.1 Nitrososphaerota archaeon | reverse complement strand
CCTAAAATAATATTTGTCTAAAGCCCTTTCTTTATTTTCGTAATGCTTTTCTAATTTTCAAAAGGTTATTATAGTTTATTAGAGCAATGTACTGATAATGGAAAGTACACACCAAACGCAATTGATTACAATTTCTCCAAAAGCAGCAGAAAAAGTCATGGAGTTCATGAAACAAGAGAATAAGGACAGTTTATATCTGAGAGTATATGTTTCGGGTGGCGGTTGTTCGGGTCTCTCATACGGTATGGGTTTTGAGGAAAAGCCAGATGAAGACGACAGCGTTATTGATGAAAACGGCATAAAGATGATTGTGGATAGTTACAGTCAAAAATACCTTAAAGGAACGAATATTGATTATATTGAAAGTCTTATGGGATCTGGTTTCAAGATAAATAATCCAAACGTGACCAAATCATGTTCATGTGGACATTCCTTTTCAACTGAATAAAAGGAATTTTTTAATCATATTTTTTAAATATTTTGCTTTCCTAGAGATTTCAATTCCAGCTTAGATGGTTAGGGCCAAAACCCTCTTATCTTTATAGCATCTACAACTCTATTCAGTGCAACAATCATACTTGCCATTCTCATATTGGTATTATGTTTTATATGGGTATCATAAACCCCTAAAAATGCATTCGTGATGTTTGTATCCAATCGATCATTAACTTTTGCTTCTGTCCAGTATTCCCTACGTAAATTTTGCAACCATTCAAAATATGAAACGGTAACTCCACCTCCATTTGCCAGAATATCAGGTATTACCAAAACTTTGTTACTAAATAATATTTTGTCAGCTTCAGGGGTAGTGGGTCCATTTGCAGCTTCTGCAACGATCTTGGCAGTTATTTTTCCAGCATTTTCTTTTGTAATTTGGTTTTCAAGTGCTGCAGGAATTAAGATTGTACACTCTGTTTCAAGTAGTTCTTTATTGGAAATCGGTTGACTGCCTTGAAAATTTGTCACAGACCCGTTTTTTACTTTGTGTTTCCTTAGCGAAGCAGTGTCGATTCCATTTTTATTAATTATGCATCCCTTTGAATCACTTGCTGCAATTATTTTAGCCCCTTGTTCTTCAACTAATTGAGCAGCAAATTGTCCAGCATTTCCAAATCCCTGAACAACCACACTCGCATTTTTCATGTCAATATTGAGCTTTTTGGCAGCCTCTCTTACTGTAATGGCTAGACCTCTACCAGTTGCTTCATTACGTCCAAGAGAGCCTCCAATTTGCACAGGTTTACCTGTAATTACTTCAGGCTGAATGTAATTTCCCTTGATTACCGAGAATGTGTCCATAATCCATGCCATCTCTCTACCACCAGTGTATACATCAGGAGCAGGAATGTCCTTGTATGGGCCTATGATGTCTGAAATTCCATATGCATACCTTCTTGTCATTCTCTCTAACTCTCCCTCGGACATACTTTTTGGATCGCATATTATACCACCCTTTCCACCACCATATGGAATATTTGCAATGGCGCACTTCCATGTCATCCACATAGAAAGAGCTTTCACTTCCTCTATTGTTACCTGTGGATGGTATCTGATTCCCCCCTTAAATGGTCCTAAAGCATCATTATGTTGAGAACGAAAGCCTGTGAAAACTTTAATGGTTCCATCATCCATTTTAACAGGAATAGAAATTGTTAATACTCTCTTTGGCTGAGCCAAAAATTGATGTAGACCGTTATCAAGTCCAATCATATTTGAAACTTCGTCAAGCTGAGTGAGTGCCACTTCAAATGGATTGATTCCGCTATTTACAGATTTTGACATTACGTGAGTTGAAAAAATCAGATATTTAAATTTTGAAAAGGGGTTAACTGAGTGATTTTACAAGATTCTCTAAGTCATCTATTAATCCTATCGGAAATAAGAAGCCTCAATTCTTCGTCATTTTTATTGACATAGTCGATCCCTAATGATTCTGCTATCACTTCAAGCTTGTGACGTTCGTTCTCTACGGCACCAGCTACACGCGGTCCAAGATAGTTAGAATCTTGATCAATTTTTTGCGTGAGCGTCGAATTACGCATCTTTTCAAATTCTCCCACCGCCTTTCCTATGGTTCTGGAAAATTCAGGTAATTTCTTGGATCCAAATAGAAGAATAACTACCAGTAATCCGATCATTAACCATTCAGAACCACCGACATTCATCACGTAATTTTCAAGCATATGAATATGTTAGATCCAACGGAATGAAAAATAAGTCTTTGCTAAAAAAGAGATCTTGACATACTGGCCTATTGCTATGCTTTAAAAAAGAGAATCTTTCTGAAGGCATTGTCAGAGGCTTCACAAGTATTGCCGACCAAAACGGCCAAGTATAACTTTACCATTTCAAGACAAAAATTCATTAATCATTGGTTCGTAGGCTAAGTCAATAAATGATATACAAGAGAGAAGAAATAGCTCTGAAAGTTCGAGAGTTTATTGAATCGTTAAACAATGAATGTAAAGCAGGAGCGATTGTTATAGTAGAGGGTAGGAAAGATGAAATTGCCTTGAGAGAGATAGGGTTTAAGGGCGAAATTTTGGTATATAATAATTTTAAAGGAATTATAAATTTTGTAGACTATGTGTCTAGAAAGGGAAGAAAGGTCATACTCTTACTGGATAGAGACAGAAAGGGTAAATCCCTTACGTCGAAAATCCTGAAAAAATTAGACATACTGTGTCCACACGATAGTTTGAATTATAAAAAGAAGTTTGTAAAGATAACGCATGGTAAGATAATGTGTATTGAAAACCTTTCTAGCTTTTGTTTACCGTTCGTAGAGAACTAAACCTGTAAATTTCTTTTTTGTCAGCATTTTTAATCTAAGTTTATATCTCTTATGACTTATTTTAAACTTGATGCAAAGGAGCATTGTAAATAGCTATGAGCTGAGGAATGATTTTCCAATTTTTAGGAAAAAAATTAACGGTAAGGATCTAGTGTATCTTGATAATGCTTCTACAACACAAAAACCTTATACTGTGATTGACTCAATTACTGATTTTTATTCAAATTATAATTCTAATATTCACAGAGCGGTCTATCAGCTTGCCGAAGAAGCGACGAATATGTATGAGCAAAGTCGGGAGAAAATTGCAAATTTCATAAATGCGCGTCCTGAAGAAATCATTTTTACTAGAAACACAACTGAATCAATAAATCTTATTGCACATTCTTGGGCAAGGTTAAATCTTAAAAAAGACGATGGTGTAGCAATAACAGAAATAGAACATCATAGCAATATAGTACCCTGGCAGATACTGTCTCAAGAAATTGGAACACGATTAGAATATGTGGGAATAGATGAAAATGGATTTTTAGATCTTGAACATATGTTTGAATTAATTTCATCAAAAAAAATAAAATTGGTCTCCTTAAGTCATATGTCAAACGTACTCGGAACTATTGTGCCAATTGAAAGGATCATAAGAATTGCTCATGCAAATGGCATACCGGTAATAGTAGATGGTGCGCAGTCAGTTCCGCATATGCCTGTAAACGTCAAAAATATGGATTGTGACTTTTTGGTCTTTTCTGCACACAAAATGCTAGGTCCCACCGGAGTGGGAGTATTGTACGCAAAAAAAGAATATCTAGACAAGATGAAACCATTTTTGAGCGGTGGTGACATGATTAAAGAGGTCTTTAAGTTTCACACAAACTACAACGAAGTTCCCTACAAATTTGAAGCAGGTACTCCAAACATTGCGGATGTTGTGGGTTTTGGTGCAGCAATAGAATATTTAGAAAAAATTGGGATGGAAAATATTAGGAAACATGAAATTTATCTAACAGATTATGCTCTAGAATCTATGTTATCCCTCAAATATGTTACAATATATGGTCCAAGAGATCCGAAGGACAGAGGAGGAGTTATATCATTTAATATTGCGGACATACACCCTCATGACCTCGCAACTATAATGAATGATCATGGAATTGCGATAAGATCCGGTCATCATTGTGCCCAAGTATTGATGCAAAGGCTTGACGTGCCGGCAACATCCAGGGCAAGCTTTTACATTTATAATACTAAAGAAGAAATAGATAAGTTCGTTAATGCTATTAAAGAAGCAGGGAGAATCTTTAAGATATGAGCGATGATATATACAGGGAGATCATATTAGATCACTACAGGAATCCAAGAAATAAGGGCAAATTGGAAAATGCCGATGTTACAGTTCATGACAGTAACCCTCTTTGCGGCGACGAAATAGATATCCACCTGAAGGTAGATGGCGGAGTAATCAGCGATGTAAAATTTGAAGGCAAAGGATGTGCAATCAGCCAAGCAAGTGCTTCTATGTTAACAGAATTGGTCATGGGCAAGGATTTGAAAATCGTCAAGGATTTGAAAAAAGAGGAAATTCTTGAAAATATAGGATTAACAAATCTAGGACCTGCTAGAATTAAGTGTGCACTTCTTTCACTTAAGGTACTAAAAGTAGGTATGGTGAAATATTATTCAGAAAATGATCCCCAATCAGCAGATCAAATTAGTAGTGAATCTTCACTTTATTGATCACTATCTAACCAATGAACGATATATTACTTGATTATTGGCATAATCATGTCGCATATGCTGGTTTGAGAATTTTCTGGTAATCATGATTGATATATATCCGATCATTTCAATTCGTAACGATTCTAGTTTTATTTATACTATTTACGATATTGATCTATCTTGGATTCTTTACCTCAATAGACAATTTTGTCTTCAATACTTTTAACAGTTTTAGTCCTGGCCAATACTTACTCTATTCTTTAGTGGTCATTTCATCTTTTGCAGAGGCAGTAAATCTGATTTTTATAGCAATAATTTTTACAGTTATTAGAAGAACAAGAAAAATGGGCATGATACTCATGATAACAATAATGATACTAGCCATCCTGGTGTCTTATATGAAACCGTTAGTTGCTCAGCCAAAACCACCAGAATCGCAAAAAATACCTGCTCTAAGCACGTAATTTCTCGTATCCTTCAAATCACACAGCATTGATAACTGCCTTCGCTTACATTGTGGGAACTATATTACAACAGAAGACGAAAAAATATTCATATCTTCTTTGGGTACTGCCACCAATAGTCATGTTTTCAAATTTGATTCTAGGATTAAATTATGTGAGCGATTTAATAGGAGGCTTACTGATAGGGTTAGCTATTTCAATAGCAACGAGTAATATTTTGAAACTTGAAGTCCCCTTTGTGATGAACAGATTTAAAACTGCTCATCAATAGTTTATTTCTAATTTTTCTGCCATTTTTGGATTCAATAACAACCAGCCATAATTATCGTTATCATGAATATATCTTAAATCTCTCAAATTGACGATTAATTTATTTTTCTTTAAAGAGAGCATCAACTCACCGTATATTGCAGCTCCTAATCTCTTTATATCGTGATCTGACTTAGAATGACGCGGTAATAATATTCTCCAACTAAACTCTCCTGACTGGAGCTTTTTGTAATGATAAATAAATTCATCGATCATTGGTTTAATTTCAGATACATCGCTTATTTTACAGGTTAGCCGTACCGGAAAATTTACAAGTTGTGATGAGTTCATATCATTATTATTATCATCTACTAGAATAAATAAGTCAATTGATGAGTAATCAAAACTTAATAAAATTAATCCAATCGGATAAGGTTTAAGAATAGTTAATTAGACATTTTGAATGTAGTTGACCATATCATCTAAAGTTGCTACTTCTAATAAATGGACTGAACTTGAACATAATGGCGTCGCTTTCCCGCCAGATTATGTCCAACGCGGAATTAATATCAAAATTTTAGGAGAGATTTTTTTCTTGAATCGTGAGCAAGAAGAACTCATTTATGCTTGGGCCAAAAAGAAAGATACACACTATGTAAAAGATCCTGTTTTTCAATCCAATTTTCTATCTGATTTCAAGAAAGTAATCCCTGATCGAATTAAGTCAATTCAAAAAATTGATGATATCGACATGACTGAAGCGTTTAATTTGGTTGATAAGGAATTAAGAATTAAAGAATCTGAAAAAATAAGAATAAAATCGCTTCCAAGAGAAGAGAGAAGAAGAATTACTCAAGAAAAAAAATTAGAGAAGGAAAAACTAAAATCAATTTATGCAACAGCTAAAATAGATGGAATTGAAGTTGATGTTGCCAATTGGCTCGTTGAACCCCCAGGTATCTTTATGGGTAGAGGGCTTCATCCGTTACGAGGAAGATGGAAGCCTAGGGTCTCTGCCAAAGATGTAATACTAAATCTAGGTGAAGATGCTTCGGTACCCGAAGGTCCATGGAAAGCTATTGTTCATGACCATTATTCAACTTGGCTGGCCTCATGGACAGAAAATCTAACTGGAAAGAGAAAGTATGTTTGGTTGCACGACTCGTCATACCTACGACAGGATAACGATAAGGCAAAATACGATATTGCAAAGAAATTAGAAAATTACATTCCTTCTATTGAAAAAGAAATAATTAATCAGATGCTATATGCAAGGGATACAACCAGAAAAAAGGTCGCGACAGTTTGTTACCTCATATATAAATTAGCCATGAGGGTTGGTGACGAAAAAGATACTGATGAAACAGATACGATTGGTGCGTCTACTCTCAGAGTAGAACATCTTAGATTTCCAAAAATTAATGACAAAGTACAAATAGAATTTAACTTCCTTGGTAAAGACAGTGTCCCCTGGCAAAAAACTCTGGAAATATTCAGTCCTGATACAAAAGCGCTTTACGAGAATTTGTTGTTCTTCATGAAGGGTAAGGATAAATCGGACGAAATCTTTGAAGATATTACATCTTCTAAAGTAAATAAATTCCTCCGCTCAGTAGATAAGGACAATCTCCCTAATTTGACCGCTAAGGTTTTTAGAACGTACATTGCTACTGCGATTGTAAAAAAGCACCTATCTGCACCTATTTTAAAAGCTAATAAAAATGAAAGTGAATTTAAAAAAGTATACATTGCAAAAATCGCAAATCTTCAGGCCGCAATAACCTGTAATCATAAGAAAGGAATAGATCCTAAGAATCCTGCTAGTAAAAAGTCATGGGAGAAATTTGAACAATCTGTGGCTAACAAAAAAGAAAAAATTAAACAAATAGAGCTTGAATTGAAGGATAAAAAATGGAAGA
>VBPR01000017.1:6517-11292 GCA_005877345.1 Nitrososphaerota archaeon | reverse complement strand
TAATGCAATGATCCTGTCAACAGTGCCAGTTGCAAATGGCAAGGATAAAGAAGTGCTATTAATGTAAGTAAAATGGGTTCGTAGACAGCAAGCATGAAATACTTGTCCATTTTCAATCTTACTTAAGGCGATTTTGAATCCATTAACGAGCTGCTGAGAATTAATATTCACACAGACTATATTCCCAAGTCTATATTCCCTACTCCATTGAACTGCAGGTGCTCCGTAGCCGCTTCCAACATCAATTAGTGTTCTATATGAGCCAAGATCTGCAAGTTTTCCCACAAGGGCACATAAATTAGATTGAGCGTCAACTGGACTGTTTACATTTCCTTGCCAATAGCCAAAATTGAGCATGGAAGCTCCTGTGGCAGCTTGCATTAAGGGTGATAAGGAATTATAGAGTTTGATGACGTCCTTCTCGTTTCGTCTCAGCGTCCATAGAATCGCATCAATTGGGTTAATGGTGAGCAATCGACAATTTATCCCCACAACAGCCTTTAATTAATTAATGCAATTTCTACAGGATATCTTGGAAAGAGGAACATCTGAATTTTTTATCTTCAAATAGTAACTGCAATTAGCAGAGAATGAAAGTCTGTATTTTGTTAATGGCAAGCGCGGGTTTAAGTCTAGGCTCTATCCCAGACATAAAGATGAAACATTTAGAGAAGATTGATAGCGTGTACAAGATAACAGTTTATGAAAATTCTAATGATGAATATTATTCCTTTTGTACTCCCGAATGTGCTATCTATATAGACGAATATATAAAATATCGACAAAGAAACGGGGAAAATATAACATCGGAATCCTACATAATACGTAATGATTTTAATGTTTATGAACCGTTATCGTTAAGAGTAAAGGCAAGAGGTATATCAAAGCACACTATCGGGGAGATAATCGCTAAACTATTGCTTAAAAGTGGTACTAGATTAGTTCGACAGGTTTACCTTACGCACGGACTACGCAAGTTTTTCATTAATCAACTTATAGAATCGGATGTAAAGACTGAGCATCGATGGCTATTAGAAGGCCACAAATTGAAAGGTAATGACCCTTACTATGTTAGAATATCAAAAAAAGGCTTGTTAGAGCAATACCAGAAAGGAATTGATAACTTGACTATAGATCCAGCAAACAGACTACAAAGAAAGGTTGAAACTTTGACTATTGAAAAGTCGAGACTCGATAAGATTGAAGATAAGATGCGTCGTATCGAAAAAATGTATCGATAGAATAGAAACAGAAATCAAAAATTAAGAGTGGATAGATTAATTTTTTTAATCTATCACAATATTGCGCTTTGTCGTCCTGAATGTGTTTGTATTTCTCTCGTTGGAAAAGACAGTTTCAGAGCTTAAACTATCGGATTCAAAAGTTTCAACTTTTAAATCCTTGTCCAATTACCACAATCCAAGTTGCTGTTGGAGTATGCTATGTTACTGCCTGGGGTTCTCACGGCTACGGCAATGGACAGTTCAGCAATAATATGAGTGTCGCATTTGACTCTTTGGGACGTTTTTATGTGGCGGATGAAGGCAATAATCGTATCCAAGTATTCTATTGGAGGGAACCCTTCGTTAATCCAGTACATCCTGATATTGGCATCCGTTGAGTGAAAAGTTAAATCTCCATTGAACCAATTCTAATCTGGTTACTTTACTTTTCATTCGCTGAGGCTAGTGTTACTGCTCTTCAATAATGCAGACTTGATAAAGTATCCAATCTAGAATTCTTAATTCACTATGTAGTTTATCGGCTTCTATTGCAGAATCCATTTCCTTTATGTTAGCTAGAAGTTCATACATTTTAGATTCTATAACTTCACAAATAGGAATATCTGGAATTTTCATTTGTACTAAAACCCAGTTTAAAGCTAAGCGAAATGTTTAGTCTTTTTCCTCCAATATTCTCAACTTATTAAACGAATATTGTAGAGGTTGTGATTACTATTGTTCGAGACGATTAAACATACCCGTGATAAGGTTTCCACCGTGGCTAATTAGGCCCATAAACTCCTTACCAAGAGGTTCTAGGCTTTTGTCTGACATCATCTTTGCGTATACTTCTTTTCTGTGATTTTGATCTCTAAAGTATTGTAGCTCCATCCAAATATCTTCATCTTCGGCAGCAAGCGTTTTAGTAATATTTACCATAATGAACATTCCAGATGCATTTGCAGACTCTATTGTCTCTTGGGTATCTTTTCCAGCAAGATGATAGTATTCAAGTCTTACTCCATTACTTACAAACCATGGAATAAACTTCTTAAGGTTCTGCGAAATAGCGTTGTGGTTCTTTTTTGGAACTCTGTAAAAGTAAGCAGCAAGGTAACCTCCAGAATTGAGTTCTTTTGAAGAATTTGTATCTGTCATGATTATTACTATTGATACGTTACTTATTAATTCAATTCTTTTGAACAAATCTCGTTTGTAAGTACAATCCTCTTGTGTACATTCAATCCATCTTTTAGAATCCTCAATTTCGTTTTGTAACGCTTGCTGTATGCTCATAGAATCTAATAGCAGTTCGAGAATTTAATATACAAAGTTCTTTATGGAGAGGGAGACTTATGAGAAATAAATGAAAAATCCTGGAAAGGTATGATTAATATAATTAGGAGTAAGAAATACGCGAAGATAATGAAGAGTATCATCTTATTTTTAGTGTTGTTGGTTACACCTGTCGTGATCACTAGCCAGTCATATGCCGGTTCAAACCAGTCGTTGACATATGAAGATAAGTTGCTCGGGTTTAAATTCGAATATCCCGCACAATGGAACCAAACCACGGGAAAGAATACAAAGGATACGGGGAGTTGCAATTGATCTCAATAATTTCAGTACTGTCGCACCCTCTGGTGTATCTATTTACACTGAAAAGCTCCAAGAGATTAATGAAAGGACACAAGAGAATGAAAGTCCCCGAGAGAATAATGAAAGTCACCAAGAGAATGAAAGGCCCCCAGAGATTAAAACTCTGAAACAATACTTGAACAATTTTATCTATTCAGAGAATTGTTGCGTTGATTTTCGATCCATTAAGTTTAACGAAAGCAATTTAGGCGGTATACCCTCAATGAGCACCTCTTGGAATCATGTCGACGAAAGTAAGAATATAATTGGTAAGAATTGGCTGAATTTTGCAATAAAAGACGGAATTGCCTACGTAATTTATTACCATACTCCTTCAGAAGAATCTTTTCACAAATTCCTTCCACAAGTAAAAAATATAGTTAGTTCGTTTCAAGTTATCCTTCAAACTAAGATAAAGAGCATCTAGTAAATTATCATAAATTGTTTGGTCCTTATCTAAACTAACGTTATTGTACGCTTTTTTTTAATTTCGCATATAGGACTGAATCCTGTATCGTATCCCGAATACCTTGAATTTTCTTAATCGTATTCCGGTCCTTCCTCGTTTTCTTTGGATTCTCTTCGAGCCGAGTTATAAGTTTGGATAATTCCTCAAGACTCTTATCAATCATATCAGAGTCAACCTCTATAGTTTTTCTTGCCATTTTCTAACTTAATTAAAAGTAAGACCCAAGCGCTCCATATCCATGCATAAATCTAGCATAGGCCGGATTGTCACAATATTCACTATTTCAAAAGCCAGATATGATCTGGCTCATTGCCAACAATATCCTTGTGGAAGCCGATACTATTATTTAGGAAAGACAATGACTTGCTGTGTGTATTATTGAATAATATTACTCCATGAAAAACCCAATGATCATTAACCAGTCTTCCTATTGAAGAAGTTATCCAAGGAATACTTTGTCCATCTTGAGTTTCAAATGTCCCTTTACCTGTACTCTGAATTAAATTATCAGATAAGTGAGTACTTCTGTAAGTCTGATTGTTAGTAACCAATCCTACGCCTTTTAGGAATCCTTGGTCGAAGGCACGTTCCTCTGTCACTGGGTAAGGAGTTAATGATATATTTTTTGATCCCAAGTCCATGGTCTTATTAGCGCTATAAATCGCATCGGATACGTTCATTGGCAGAGTAACGCGTTCGGTAACGTTTGGCTTAGGAGTTTGTGCTAGTAAATCTATGGCAAAATAGGGCAAAACAGCCAAACTGGAAACAATCAACAAGGACAGAGGTAATGATAACTTTGTTATTCTATTCAATTTGAGGTTCTATGTGATATGGTGATTTAAATAGATTTAGAGATTATTTTTCAACACTAGAAAAAGTTAACAAAATTAGCACTGAAAAAATTATCGAATTGATGTCTAAATT
The DNA here is from genome assembly GCA_005877345.1 of Nitrososphaerota archaeon. Lineage (GTDB taxonomy): Archaea > Thermoproteota > Nitrososphaeria > Nitrososphaerales > Nitrososphaeraceae > TA-21. Next base: position 7,035 of record VBPR01000017.1, on the reverse strand, counting down.
TGCTAAATTCAGAGAGGATGAAAAATCTATAATGGACACATTAATTTCACACCTAAGTTCTGGTAAGAAAGTTATAAAATCTTATAAAAACGATTCTTCTCCTCGTGTAAGATTTATACTGGAATTTGAAAGTAAAATAATGATAAAGGTAGAAAGTTTAAGAAAGAATTTCTCAGTTAATTAATGAATGAAGATGAGTTAACCATAAAAATTAATTGGAATAGGAAGGGATTAGAGTCAGAAACAAACGAACTTATTCATGCCGGATGGATTACAGATCAAAACGAAAACGAAGGACTAAAAACCTAGAAAATTATTACAATCGGTTACTAAAATCATTTTATATTTTATTGTCAATAAATTAACGACGTAGACTTCAGACCATCATACGTTCGCTGGTGGGATTATTTTCGTCCGTTATCGCCTACGGCTCTAATCCCACTGGCGCACTTTAATCATTTTGATAATGCTTTGCAACTCAAAAAAAAATTTGGGGCTGATATTAATTCCCAGTTAAT
>VBPR01000017.1:0-6246 GCA_005877345.1 Nitrososphaerota archaeon | reverse complement strand
TATCGCTAACTCGAATTCCATTAACTCTAAGCGCCGATATTACTGGGTCCGGTCGGGACTATCGAGTGGCTTCAGTCTCGCCGGTAATTACTAAAATTATTTTATACTTTAATGAGCATATCTAATCAGACTATTCACTGCTGGTGGGGCCTGCACTCATAATGCTCTTTGTCCGATGGTCCCACCAGTAAATTTATTTAAATTTTATTGCCAATGAATGAATGACGTAGAGGGTCTGAAATCACCATACGTTCGCTGGTGGGATTATTTTCGTCCGTTATCGCGTACGGCTCTAATCCCACTGGTGTACTTTTCACGTTAGAAAATAAAAAAACTAAATTAGTATAATAACCTTTAACAAAAAATCTGGTGAATCAGGTGTTTAGGCTACTGGAAGTGTCAGACTAGTGTCTACTAATAGTAGGATCGTCGGTATCGTAGACGATGATAAAGATATCACTACACTTTTTCAAGGGGCTTTACGCAGTACTGCACGAATTAGAACACTTACTTTTACAGATCCAATTTTAGCACTTGAGCATTTTCTTGTCAATGATCATACTTATGCAATTGTAAGATGTGATTCCAAAATGCCTGGATTGAAGGGCATGGGATTATTAAAAAAGATGAAAGATTTGAATCAGTTTGTGAGAACAATACTAATTACTGCATGAAGACCATTATCTTCGGTGTAAGATTATATGTGAATTGAAGCAGAATAATGGTGATATTTTATGATACTGCAAGTTTAGTATCGCTTTTTAGGATTCCTAAACTCCATTATGGTTTCAAGGAGCACATCGGCTAAATCTGATGAATCTTTTCTTAATAAAAAGAGTCACTAGGTGAGGAACGAAATAAATAACCAATTTTTTTCATAACAAAATCTCTAAACCAATAGTTTAGAAATAAATTATTGAAGTGATGAAGTGATGAGTACTTATTATAGTTACATGTACACATTGCTTACAGATTCAATTAAATTTGTTCAACGAAAGAAGAAGAATTGTCCTGAAGATAATGATAGTTGGATAACAATTGCTTCATACAGAACCTTCTGGCATATTTTGAATATCAATCTATTACTTGCCAGTAGTTTCTGGTTATGAATTCGACAAGGTTTCCAGAAGGATCTCGAAAATAAATTGATCTGGACTTGGTATCATTTTTCCACGCTATTTCCTTTTCGATTTGTATATTATTTTTTTCCAGCAAATCCCTTGCTTCCTCATATTCGTTTGATTCGATTTCAAAGGCGACGTGAACCATTGAAGGTGGGGTAAGTGCTCCATGACTGGTCTCTTTCTCAGCTGCAGTTACCCAGTGATTAAAAATAAGAAGCATATTTTTATCCGTCTTTAAGAAAACATGCCTGCCTTTCTGTTCAGCGACGAGCTCTAAACCTATTATATCAACATAGAATTCTTTCATTTTTTCTAAATGAGATGAATATATTGACGTTTCAATAATCTTTCTGAACTCCATTGTAAGCTAATGAATATAACAGATCAAACAAAATAAAGTATTTGATAGTAAGATAAGTTCTCTTATGTGAAAGTTAGATACCGTCACGATGATAAAGCTGGTTCTTTAATCTCGTAAATTAAATTCGTCATGAATTTTAATTTGGCAATTTGCTACGAGAGCAGTTTCATCAAAAAATTGCTAAGATAACTTTATCTTTTGTTAAAGCTTACTCTTCATTATCAAATGGTAAAATCGATATTTACCAAAAAGGAAATAGAATATTTAAAGTCTCAACGTCTCGCAAGAATAGCTACAGCTGCAGCCTTTACAGAACAAGAAGGATCCGCACAACCTGATGTTGTACCTGTAGGGTTTGATTTTGATGGTGAATATCTGTATGTAGGCGGAATGAACCTTCTTAAATCGACAAAATTCAGAAATATTTTGAAAAATAACAAGGTTGCAATTGTGGTTGATGACTTGAAAAGTATCGATCCATGGGATCCGAGAGGAATAAGGATCTATGGCACTGCTGATATAGTTACACGTCAAGGAGGTTATATGGAGAACACTGACCATCCCAATCCCCAATATATTAGGGTTAACCCCAAGAAGAAGTGGAGTTGGGGAGTTGAACAACCTGTATTTGTACTAGGAAAGTTCAATGTTAAAAAAGCAAAGGCAGGATAGGCATTAAAGATAAGTAAAGCCTACATATTTTGACTCGTATTATACATACATAAAACAATTGATGGTAACAAGTTCCGGTTGAATATTAAGTCATATTCCTCGGCTTTGGATCCGAATTGTTTACAAATGGTTCCCGACGCAATAGCGACTGAAGTAGTTTTTAATTGGACCGGCAAAAGATTCTAAATCTAGAAACTGTTCAAAAATAAAACTGATATTGCTTCAATTAGAATTTGTCAATTTATCGAAATTATTGTGATAGAACTATATTTAGTCACAACATTAGAACAAATGAAATGTCAAACTATGAAAAAACGTTGGAAATCATATTCGGTAGATGGAGAAGCCAAATACTATATGCAGGAGTAAGGCTAGGTGTCTTTGATTGTGTAAGATCAGTTCCAAAAAGTAGTATAGACATTGCGAAGGAGTTAAATCTTGATGATACGTTGGCTTATCGACTCTTAAGGGCATTAGGTTCTCTCGGTCTATTAATAGAAGATGGAAACCACGACTTTTCAATTACCATACAAGGAGAGTTTCTTCAAAAAGACCATCCACAAACTTTGAGAGGAATAGCATTGTTAGAGGAAGGCCGTGAGCACTATGCCCTTTGGAAGCATTTACCTGCCATGATTAGGGAAGGTAAACAAAACGCTTTTCTGCGTGAGTATGGTCAAAAATTATTTGAATATACGGATAATAATCCACCATATAGAGATGTTTTCAACCAAGCTATGAGTAGCTATTCTAGTATTCAAACTGCCTTGATATCAGAGGCACTTGACGGTTATGATTTCTCGAATATACATCATCTGTGTGATGTTGGGGGAGGGCAAGGACACTTGCTTAGCAGTTTACTACTCAAATATCCTCACCTTAAAGGCAGCATATTGGAGTTGGATTCGGCACTTAAGAATAAAGAATTCTTATGGGCAAGGAAAATGGGTGTAGAAGATAGATGCACTTACGTAATAGGTGATATGTTTGATGAAGTTCCTGCTGCAGACGCCTATATTTTGAAAATGATTCTTCACGACTGGTCCGATGACGAATGCGTTAATATACTTTCCAACATTTATCAAGCGTCTTCCAATAGAGGAACACTCTTTATCGCCGAACACTTAGTTCCAGGGCCAGAAAAACCGCATTTTTCAAAGCTTTTTGATATTCATATGATGTGCGTTGCTTCGGGAAGAGAACGAACAATTGAGGAATATGCTGAATTGCTAAAAAGGGCTGGTTGGAAACATGCCAATACTTTTCAATCTAGTTCTGGATTAATGGGAGTAATACAAGGTAACAAATGAAGCATGTAACTATGTTTAAGAATTGGAAAAATTCATGTGCTAGATTTTTTATTTAGTCATCCCAACTCATTCGAACCTCTGGATTTATTTCATTATTTTTTATTGCAGAAAACAATATAAATCAAAATGTTTAATTTTACGGAAATATCATTTCGTCTTATTTTTCAAATATATTTTCTATTGTTACTTTAGAAGTATCTATAGTATGAACAACTAATCCAAAGTACGCAAAAAATATTGATACCAAAATCGTTCTTATTGATGGGAAGAAATTCTCGCAATACGTGATTCATCATAGTATAGGGGTCGCTGAAGTTAAGGCCTGTATCTTAAGTAGAATTAATTGAGATTAATTTGAAGAACTTTTTAAATAATGTAATGAAACCATATTCAAATGAAAAGGGAATAAAATTTTTCTTCATCTAATCGTAATTTGTATAACTTGTTGCCCTTTGTTAAGAACACAGCATTATGGGCGTTAAACAATTCAAATAGATCATCAAATGATCCGCCTATAACATTCCTAGTGTTTGCAATACAATAGGTAATTCCTGGGAGAGATTTTCTTTCATACCATTCACAAAACTTTACTGCCTTTTTTACAGATTCTTCGCGGGCAAGATCTTCAACTAAAAAAGCAACTGTTAGAGGAAATGTATTGCCAACTTTATTTCCTATTATTTCTAACACCTTGCTTCCAGTTTCTTGCGGATTTTCTAAAAGCTTGTCATAATTACCGGCAGTTGCATCAAACCAGCGTTTTTTGTTGAGATATTGCATACCATAGTGTTTTGTTGAACCACAAGAGGATTTGAACCAATTACCTGACGCTAATTTATCTATTTCATCAAGTAATCTACTTAAAGATGCTTCATTATCATACAAAATTAAATTGTGTCTGTGTCGGTTTTTTTCATGATTTTTAATCCATTTATCAACAGCGTCTGCTACGACTGATGCCAAGGTAATACCATCGTTTGTGGCAATTTGAGTCGCTTTTGCATGAAGTTTTTCATCGAAATTCCTAACGAATAGATCCTTTACCATTCTTTTACTATTCATCTACCATTTATTAAAGATATCTAGATATCTGTTTTAGATAGAATTAAATAATAGATATCTAGATATCCTATATATGACAAAAATCAAAAATCAAACCATCACAGTTGATGGTCAGACAATATTCTATCGCGAGGCTGGAGACAAGGAGAATGCACCAACGATCCTTTTACTTCATGGATTCCCAACGTCATCGCATATGTTTAGGAACGTCATTCCCGCCTTGGCAGACAAATTCCATCTGGTTGCACCGGATTATCCCGGATTTGGATATAGCTCCATGCCTCCTGTAGACAAGTTCGAGTATACATTTGATCACCTTGCCGAGATTGTAGACAAATTCATCACCCAGATAGGATTAGAAAGATATAGCCTATACGTGATGGACTACGGTGCACCAATTGGCTACCGTCTTGCGATCAAGCATCCTGAGAAGGTTGAATCCTTGATAGTGCAGAATGGAAACGCATATGATGAAGGTTTAGGAGAATTCTGGGAACCACTCAAAGCCTATTGGAACGAATCGAAGCTACTAGATGGCAGTATACACATGGAGTAAAGAATGAAAATGCAATAAGTCCTGACAATTGGGTTCATGACCAGTTACTACTTGATCGTCCAGGCAACAATGAAATCCAGCTTCAGCTATTCTATGACTACAAATCTAATCCTCCGTTATATCCTCAATGGCAAGAGTACTTTAGAAAGTATCAGCCACCGACACTTGTAGTTTGGGGCAGAAACGATATCATATTTACTAAGGAGGGGGCTATTCCTTATCAACGTGACCTCAAGAACATACAACTCCATTTGTTGAATACTGGACATTTCGCATTAGAAGAGGAAGGTGAGCTAATTGCTGAATTGATATCCCGTTTCCTATTGACTCGACACAAAGCTGCTCGTTGGATTGAGGCCTAAAAAGATGAGATTCCTAATACGTGCAAAGATACCTACAGAAGCCGGAAACCTAATGGTACGAGATCCAAACCTTTTGAGTAAACTTGAGACATACATAAACAAAGTAAAGGCTGAAGCAACATATTTCTTTGAGGCGGATGGCAATAGAGTAGCCGCGTTCATCGTTGATATACAGAGCGCAGACCAGATACCGGTTTTGGTTGAACCCCTCTTTAGTGGAATGGGAGCTCATGTTGAGCTCCATCCAGTAATGAGCCTCGATGACCTAAAGAAGGGAATACCTCAAGCCGTAGTCGAAGTAAACTCTTACCGTAACTAAAAAATAATCATTTTTTCATCAAGCAATTCCTATTCGTTACTTTAAAGAAAACTGAAATACTCGTTTGTAGAACCCTACTATATGCAAAGTTCGAATCCCGACATGCCAGCAGTAAATTTGTAATTTTAAAGTATGAACTAAAGAAGTGTAAAGCTTTCAACTAGTTAATACGATCAGTATCCCGTTTTAGCACCGATTTCGTCATCCGTGGCGACGGTGCATGTGAATATTTTTGTTATATCACGCATTCAACGCTATTTGCTTCAATTTGTTGTAGTAGTAGAATTCACAAGCTCTACTGTGTTGCGTTGCCTTTAACCTTGATTTGTCCCCTTATCTCTCCGTCTGGATGATCACTTGTGTGTATGTTAACGTATGTCCCATTAGTGCTCATTGCAGATTGAAGATCAGATAGAGCTTTTCCTTTCATCGAACCTTCAAAGTCAGAAGCAGTAAAGTTTCCTTCAATTGTGACTCCTC
>VBPR01000016.1 GCA_005877345.1 Nitrososphaerota archaeon | reverse complement strand
ACCGAATGAAACACAGCTTTCTTTTATGGATTTGCCAGAAAAATATCCCAATATTCCGTAATCTAGTTCCGTATTGAGCTCTGTTTCTATCTTAACTTTGATTTTAGGATCCCTTATGCTTCTAATTCTAAGATCCGAGTATGGGGCCTTGCCAGTTACCGCACTTGCTAGGGCGCTGAGAGAACTTTCTTTGTTGGTATGTAAACCAAATACTGAATTTGCCATTACTGCTGCGTTACTTTCTGCAAAACTAACATTATGTCCCCTATCTGGTAACTGGAATAATTCATAAGGAATACATGAGAATGAAGGAACAGACCCCATTTTCTCATATGCTTTGACTATTTCCATCTGTTGTCTCTTGAAATTGTTAGATAGGTTATTCTGTTTGTGACTGTCATATCCCATCGGATTTATTGTAGTAGGAGCTAAAAAGCGCATTTCTTCACTATTTTTTGTAAGAAATTTGACTCCTGCGTCCCCTATTGTGTTGTAATTTACACCAGAAAGATGAACCCAGTCTACAGGAATTAATCTTTCTGCATTGGTTGCTTTACCTATTGATAACAATATCTTATAAGCTATTGAAAGAGCTTGGCCGTGCTTTTCATCTAGCGCATCCTCTTCCTCTCTAGTTAAGTGCACAAACATTATGATGCCACTGGACTATAATAATCATGAGTGCATATTCACAGTTAATGTGTATTGACGGTAATCCCTATTATTGAAGCTATTGAATAGAATAAATAGAGATTGTTATCATCATATTGACATGGAATGTGCAGTATATGATACATATGTAACAAAAAGAGATGGAAAGACTATGCACTTTGACGTCATAGTAGACTCTTCAACTCCACACGAAAAAGCATTAGAATATGGAAAGGAATACCTAAAAGACGCCGGTCAAGACGGACAAAAAATGACTCAAGAGGAATGTCAATTTTGTCATGTGCAAGAAGCACCAAAGATAGTTGAAGAGAATATACAACAAAACGGCTACTTTATACAAAAGATGGAAGGATGTCCGTAGAAAATAAAACCCTTTCGCTTCTTATTTTTTCTGCTTTCATTTAGTCTGCCCAAATTGCTTTATCACTAGATTAGCCATTAACATGTTAAATTTTGCAAGATACAATTAATTAATTAATTAATTAATTATAAAATAATTCATATTCGGACTATTTTCTAATTTCATTCTTTGTCGTAGAGAAAGCACGATACATTATGATTTTGTTCTTTACTTTCCAGTTGTGGTTCTTTTTTACATATTTCCATACTATATGGACATCTATTGAAAAATTTACAACCACTTTCTGCAGGTGCTGAATCAAAATTTTTTATTCTAATTACCTTTTCTTTGTCTATATTCTCAAATTTAGGTTCAGAAATGGCATCCAACAAAGCCTGAGTATAAGGATGAAGTGGATTAGACAGTACCCTGTCTATTGATCCACTTTCAACAATCTTGCCAGCATACATGACAGAGATTTCGTCTCCAATGTCTCTTGATGTTGTCAAATCATGTGTAATGTAGAAAACCGTAATTTTACGAGTAACGCTTAATTGCTTTACTATCTGGAGTATCTGTCCTCGAATTGAAACATCAAGCATAGAAACAGGCTCATCTGCTATAATTAATTTTGGTTCAATAACTAGTGATCTGGCAATAGCAACTCGCTGTCTTTCCCCACCAGATAACATATGAGGATACTTTTCTGCAAATACTGCGGAAGGTTTAAGGTTCACATCATCCAAAACGGCAAGGATCTTTTTAATTCGTTCTTCATTTGAGTAGTCTTTATAAAAAATATCAATTGGTTCTTTTATGATATCAAATACTTTCATTAGTGGGTCAAGTGAACTATACGGATCTTGATGAATCATTTGTGCCTGTTTGCGAAAATTTCGAAGTTCTTTGCCTGTTTTTCTGGTAATATCACTGCCATTGAAAATAATTGAACCTGAATCTGGATCGATTGCGCGCAAGATTATTCTAGCCAATGTAGTTTTACCAGAACCTGATTCCCCTACCAAAATGGAAACTCGTCCTTCTGGAATGTGTAGACTGACACCATCTAATGCTTTTTTATAATATTTTTTTCCACGATTCATGAAAGAAAATACACTAGTCTTAAGCGGGAAATATTTTTTGACATCCTGTACTTCTAAAATGTTCCTCAAAAACTGTGAATATTGACAACAAGATGTAATTTAAACGATTTGTATCTCCAATAATATATTATATCTAACTAATCATTTAGAGTTATTCGCAGTTTCAATAAAGTTACCATGACCAATATATGATTGATCTACTATCCCATCCTCCATAACTATCTTCCCTCTCACGATGGTAATAATTGGCCATCCTCTCAGTCTCCAACCATCATAAATAGTATAGTCAGAATGGGAATTTAAAATATCGGGACTTACAATTTGTTCTTTTTCTAAATCCACAATTGTTAGATCGGCATCAGACCCTTCTATTATTGTCCCTTTTTTCGGAAATAGCCCAAAAATTCTTGACGCATTCGCGCTACAAATTTCAGATATCCTAATAAGATCGACTCTTCTCTTATTTACACCCTCACTTAACATTACTGGAAGCATTGTTGCTAATCCTGGAAAACCTGAGAGAGCATTCCAAAAATTCCCGTTTGCCTTTTTTCTCTCAAAATCATTGGCAACGTGGTCCGTTCCTATAGTATCAATTATGCCCAATCTTATGGCATCCCATAACTTTACAAGATTTCTTTTTGATCTTAGAGGAGGGACCACTTTCCCCATGATATTATCATAATCAGTACTATGTGTTAAATAATGAGGACATGTTTCGATCCAAATTTTTAGGTTTTTATATAATCTTTTATTTCGGTAAATTTCATTTAACGCCTCTGCTGACCCTATGTGAACAAAATACAGATTTGGCTCAAAATTCGATGCAATTTTCATTATCTTTCTTATTGAATAGATTTCTGATGATTCTGGTCTCAATGATGACCATAACTTGAGGAGGTCTGAACTGACATGCTCATTCAACTTGCGCATCTCTTGTATGTTTTTGGAACATTGTGCATGGTCCTCTGCGTGTACTAGTATTATAGAACTTAACGCTGAACCTTTCCTAATTATCTCAGCGAGTAGTCTATCGGTCATATCAACTTCAATTTCTTTTAGCGATATATCACCGGGATTGAGATCAACCAGAATTTTTTTAAGATCAGATCCCAAATTCATATAAATTTTAAAAGAATTAATTCCTATCCTTTTCAGGTAACTCATATCGTTAACTTGACTAGGTTCAAGAATAGAAGCATGTACTGCATAATCGGTTATATGAGTATCCTTGCTTACAAGGAGATGGTTGACAATTTTTCTATAGGTGCCGTCAAGTCTAATCATTCTCATTATTGTTGTTACTCCGCCTGTCACAGCGGAGGCCGATTCGGTTATTGCAGCACTGTTTATGGGTGTATAAACTCCGTAATGTACATGTGGGTCAATAATACCTGGGAGAATGTATTTGTTCTCTGCATTAATTATTTTATTTGCGGTAACATTTTTAATTGTTTTCTTTAATGCTTTTATCTTTCCGTTTTCAATAAGAATATTGGTATTAACAATACCATTGAAGGGAATAATCGCATTTCCATTTTTGATAAGAATGTCGCAAGTATTATTCAAAATATCATGAATATGTCAATTAATATTAATTTAATCCTTTGTAACTCGTAATATGATTTTAAAGTTCATCTAATATAGTCCAATCCTTAAAGTGATCACGAATGGGTTCTATTGCTTTATTCAAATAAATGGAAACGGTGTCTTTCAAATCTTTAGGGTGTATCTTTTTCTGATTGTAGTCATGTTCAAGATTCATATAATTATCATAAACTATATTTCCACCATATTTGCTAGGTCTATCAATGTGAAATTGTGAGAATCTGTGGAAAATCACATACTTTATGATCTCTAATATAGGATTATTTTCTGATACGCCAATAGGACAATAAGCTCTAGATATTTTATTTTTAATCATACTATAATCATCGTGAATCGATATGCCACCCATTTGATTAGTTTTGCTCATTTTACTTGAAATCCTGTAATCATCTTGGTCAGTCCCATCCAGAACAAATTTTGATGGTTCACTGAGACCAGGGAGTAAATGATGATGTACGGAAACTGGTACTTTCCATCCCAATTTTGGGAAAATCTCTCGTACGAGCATGTGAATTTTTCTTTGATCCATTCCTGCGTGAACAATGTCCAAATCTAATGCCTTAATATCTGCTGACTGCATTGAAGGATACATCAATTGCGAAAAATCAAGTTTCTCTTTTTCAGATCTACCCATAATAGTCAGCGCTCTTAGCGTTCGAGATAGTGTCATATGTTTACTAAAGATCATAAAATTTTTCCAATATTCGTCATAATTATCATACAATGTTGATCCTAAAATGATATTTACCCCTGGACAAAAAATTTTGAAAGCCTCACTATAGTATTTGGAAACCTCAATTATTTTTTCCCAATTATTGTCTAACTTATTATTTATGTACGTGTGCCAATCGGCAAGAAATACATTACAATCAACACCTGCCTCAATGATATCATTTATTTTGTAACCAGTCAGAATTAGGCTTCCCAAATGAAGTTTTCCAGAAATTTCTAGACCAATGTAGTGGCGAGGTTTTGAATTAGTTTCGAAAATTTTCCTTAGTTCATTTAACTCAACAACCTCTTGGGTAGGTTCTTTCAAAACACGTGCAATCCTGCTTTCGACATCCATGAGCTAGTTAAAAATATAGATCGGAAATATTATTTTTACCTCTGTAATTTCAGTCTGAAATCGTAATTTTAATTCCTTAATATTAATATGTGATAGAGAAGTATGATGTAAGATGAAAATTAAAGATCTTTTTGGCGGCGAAATAGTTGGTACGGGTTCTGATTTTATAGTAGTTCTTAAAGGTAAAAACAGGCTTTTGTTACAATTCACCTCTCACAATATAATAAAACTAAAAAAAGAGGCAACACCTTATGGCTCATCAATATAGGAATATTTTATCCATTTTCACTACAATCTGACTATTTTTATAAAAAGTTAAATTTAGTAACGTACAAACTTGCACCAATTGACATCAAAAGTTACAACTGAAGTCTTAGAGAAAGGAACAAAACAAGTAAAAACTATTTTACAAATAGCTCAAAAACAAAAAACAAAAATCCGTTATGATAAAAAAGCAGAATCAGAATTTTTTGT
>VBPR01000015.1 GCA_005877345.1 Nitrososphaerota archaeon | reverse complement strand
GGTCTGCAAACTCCTTTTGAGAAATCTTTGAGAAGGATGTTGTATGGCGCTTCGGATAAATCCAAAATTCATAAGGATATGTTGAAGCCCAAGGTGAAATGGCAATATAGCTTTCCGTGTCTAGAATTTGTCTTGGGCCTCCAATCTCTGTAGAAATTATATTACACGCAGGACAATTTCCATTTTCATTAAGGTATCTGTTTGATGCTTCTGCTTCTGATTCAATAATTGGCGGTATGGTAGAAAATGTCATGAGATGAAAATGAGCATGATCAATATCACTTCCTGATAGGATCCCGCTATTTACGAAAATAGAAACATAAGTTACACTTTTCTTTGTGTAGAGATGACTTAGATAATTCTGTAAAACTAATAAAACATTGGACCATTTTTCAATAGATAGTTCTGGCAGGTTTTCTTCATGATCCGGGGTTGCAACAACAATAAAGTGGTAGCCGTACGCCGGTTCACTATATAGAGGTTTGTCTCTGTAAATACTTTCAGTCACTGATGTTACAACAGGATTTGAATTTGGAAAAACTCTTACATCCCAGTTTTCAATAATGTTATCTTCGTTATCAGACAATCTTTGGAGCATTCCCTCTTTTACTACTAGCGACAGTACGGATGGGGGAGTCATATTTTCATGTCCAGGACAATATGGACATTGTTTAGTATCATTTTTTACTTTATATGAATCAGGAGGAAGAACTACAAATTTATCAAGTATGTAATCTTTTCTAAGTTCGGCCAACTCAATATTCCTAAAAAATCCTCTATTTACCTTTAATTAAAGGTTCTGTGATCTTCAAAGTTTTTCTTACTCGAATATGGATTTTTCTTACATGATATTTCCCATGATAGAAAATTCATCAAATTTGTGAACAGGCGAGCAGGACATACAAATCGCACGTCTGCAATGGTACTAGTTAGATACTCAGGCTTGCTCTAGTTAGATAAAATATCCATACTTTGAAAAGCCAATGAGCCTGTGCGATTTTGATTCCCTCAATATTTTTGAGCTCTCAGGGATGTATGAATTGATAGGAACTTGATAAACTGTGCCATAGATAATTGCGAGTACGAACTCATACCTCCATACCAGATACTTCTCTGTATCGCTCAAAAGATTTGGCAATCTAATTAGGGATTCCGTTGTTGTGCCAGAAAACTGCAATCTTTCATCCCACTTTGGATACTTGGCCCAAATGTCTTCAGCAGAAACGGGTCTATTCCGTGTGTACAGGACATCTGGTTTGTATGCTATTATTATGCCAAAAACAATCATGGCTATACCAAGGAGAAAAAATCCATGTGATCCACGGTTTATCGATTCAATATTCAAGTTACCAGTCGATGCTTTGTAGTAAAAAGGACCCAGGGAATCAGTGGCAACAGAAGGTATGACAATACTGCCATAAAGTAAGACTATCCCTAGACATGAAATTGCTATTGGGACGATACCTTTGATTAAAATCGAAAGGAAAACAAGTATTAATATTAGAATTGTGATTATGTGTAAAAACACAAAAATCTTCGAATTGAAGTCAATTACTGATATTGATAGATAAATGTGTATAATACTTAGTAACAATATACCTACTATTGTCAGTTTTAGTAAAAATTTATCATGACTTCTTAACCACAATAGCCCAAAAGTCATGTATATTATTGCGACTAGAAATAAATAAATCTTGATCTATGGATTTTATTTTTGCTACTAAATTGAGTGAAAATCTGCAAAGTTCAGTTATTGATGAATTACTTGTCAAATCACTTGTGACAATGCCCAATAATCTAAGTATCGATAAATTTCAAGAATTATGTGAAATTACGAGTAGAACAACAACAAAGGAGTTATTGACTTACTTAATAGGGTTAGGAATTGGTCATTTATCAAAAGATTCTGTTTCCTTTTCAGAAAAAGACAAACTAGATACTATTCTTTTGTTAATGAAACAAGGGTGCGATCCAGAGCACCTCTCAAAAAAATTACGGTGGATTGACTTTGAGTTATTTACCTCCCTTTTAATTAGATCTGCAGGATACACTTTCGAGAGAAATGTAGTGTTCAATAAACCCAGAATTCAGATAGACGTAATTGGATTTTATCATAAAATTGCTTTATTAATTGACTGCAAGCATTGGATGAAAATTTATGATTTTAATGTATCAAGATTTTCTTTATACCAGATAAGAAGAGCCCGGATATTTTTAGACAAGAGAAAAGAAATTGAAGCAGTAATTCCAATTATAGTGACTCTTCATGAAAGTCAATGCAGTTTTTTCGATAAAATTCCCATAGTTCCGATTTCTAGATTCATGCAATTCCTCCTAAATTTTCCCTTTTATCTTGATAAGCTAGAATTGATTCAAAGACAATAATATTGCACATGGTAGAGCATTTAAAATTCTCAAGAATAGTATCGAAGATGCCTGTTTTTTATCGCTATTAATAATGCTTGATGCCCAAATTTATCAACAATCGTAAAACTGATTGACTAATTTACTTTTAAGCTCGCTGTTAGATATAATGGTAAAATTAAATACCGGCTTTTTATTTATATTTTAGAAATCGAATGAGGATATATTTGTTCATTATTTTGTCTGTAATTTTCTTCAACATTTGTTCTTTTCCCATGTCCAACTCACAAGCACTTTCAATATTAAATGGTACAACACAATCCAACAATGTTACAGGAATGGCACAATCTGGCAATACTACAGGGATGGCGCACTCCAACAATGTTACAGGAATAGCACAATCTGGCAATACTACAGGGAAGGCACAATCTGGCAATACTACAGGCAAGGCACAAGCCAGCGAAATTATAGGAACTACACAACCCGATAATCTCAAAGGGACCACAAGTGATGACTTTATTTTTGGTGGAGCGGGTTTTGATAACATTACTGGTAATCAGGGCAATGACGAAATTGACGGTGGAGTGGGTGGTGATAAGCTTGCTGGAGAATCTGGGAATGATCTTATTTTTGGTGGAATAGGCAATGACAACATTTCAGGAGGCGATGGAAACGATGATCTTTATGGTGGTCCTGGAGCAGATTTGCTAGACGGTGGTAAGGGAGCTGATTATTTTGATTGTGGTACTAGTTCTGATACGATATCTAACTTGAATATTTCTGAAGGCGATATGAGCAATTCTAATTGCGAAAAGATGGCAAGGTAGAAATAGTGTAGTAATTTTAAAAAAAAGTTTTCAAAATTTTAACTTGGTACAATTCAATACGGTCAATCAATCCAAAGACATTAAAGCGTTGCATACTTTTTGTACAATTAGTAATTAAGATGAATAAACAAAAGTAATCTTAATATTTTATAAGTTTAGATTCACATTGGATGACTGAAAAAATATTGAATGTCCAACCATTTACAAATCCAATGCTCTACGTTCCAAAAGCCATGTTTTTCACAAAGGGTAAAGGTGTGCACAAGGATCATCTTACAAGTTTTGAAGTAGCTCTACGTGATGCTAAAATATCGGATCTAAATATTGTATCTGTGTCAAGTATAAAGCCTCCAAAATGCAAAATAATTAGTTTACAGGAAGGCAGAAATTATCTTGTGTCAGGACAAGTTGTATTTGTGATTATCGCAAGACAATCCACTAATGAACCTAACAGGCTTATAGCAGCTTCTGTTGGTTTAGCCAATCCAGCTGACGAGGGTCAGTATGGTTATTTGTCTGAGCATCATTCTACGGGTGAGACGGCCCTAAAAGCTGGTGACTATGCCGAAGATATGGCTATGGAAATGTTAGCTACGACGATGGGATTACCAAATGATTCCGCATTGGCTTGGGATGACATAAAAGAACAATGGAGACTGTCTGGAAGAATATACAAAACACAAAACTTTACTCAATCTGCTGAAGGTCACAAGGACGGTTTATGGACTACAGTACTAAGTGCAGCAGTTCTGTTAATTTAGACTAAATTATTTACACTAATTTATTGTACTTTATTGTAGATAGCAAGAAATCCAAAAGATTTACATTGAATTGTATCAATATTATTAGCAATTAATCTTGGATTTAGTCACAAATAGGCCCATTCTAATTTATGATGATACATGTTCATCATGCACTATTTTTGCAAAGTATGCATTAAAATTTTCCAAAGGTCAAATTCACTGCATAGGACATTTTTCCCAGGAAGGTGAGAAATTGAGGAAACGCATATTCCCCAGTAATTATGATGCAACTGAAATGTTTTGGCTAATAAAGGAAAATAGGGCATTTGGTGGCAGATCAGGTTTGTTCCAGTTATTAGTACTCATTTTAAGAGCAATGCCTAAACGCAAGAATTATGCTAAAGACAACTTACCAAAATATTGTGCTAATAACGAGGATTGTAAAAATAAAATGCATAATTTTAAGAGACTGTATAATTTATTAAGAAATGGAAAAAAATTGAATATTAAAATTCCAAACTCAACTAAATATTAAATTTTTCTTTTTATAAAAATTTTAGGTAATTCGGATTGGGTATAAGCATCCCAGTTTTATTCAAAAATGCAAACATATATAATTTCTATAAATTCACCTTTTTATGTGCTTTTTTCTATGGCGTTACTATTTTCTGATAGTGTTTAA